>JAHIUT010000059.1 GCA_018817085.1 Patescibacteria group bacterium
CTATTCGGAGAGTAGTAAAGTGAAAGAATTATTGGAAAAAGTTATAGGCGCTAGGTTTAATGGATATTTTGGACAGACGGACAAGCTTTGGTTACGAAAAGAGATTTTGCGTTTGTTATTGCAGGAGAAAAAAAGGGACTACCCCGATTCGGGGTAGTCCCTTTTCTGTATTTGCGCTATAATTTAGATAAATGCCGTATAGAAATAAATGCAAAACATTTGTTCCTGATTGTTACTATCACTTGTACGGTCGGGGTGTAAATAGGATGGACATGTTTCTAGAAAAGGAAGATTATCGTCTCTTTTGTTATTTATTAAAGAAATATTTATCCCCAGATTTTAAAGAGGTAAAGATTTTTAAGGGACAGAGAGTAGAAGTTTTGGCAAACAGTGTTTCGGGAAAAGTTGAACTATACGCTTTTTGCTTTATGCCAAATCATTTTCATTTGCTTATTAAGAATATAGAAAAAGAAGGTATGAGTAAACTTATGACTAGAGTCTTGAGTGGTTATTCCCGTTATTTCAATCAAAAATATGGAAGGCAGGGTCCTCTGATACAAGGGACATACCGAGCGGTGTTAGTTAGTTCCAGAGAACAATTTGTACATGTTTTTCGTTATATACATTTGAATCCAGTACTTTCAGGGCTTTCCAAGAGAGCGCGCGATTATGAATATTCTTCTCATAAGAATTATTTGAATAAGGAGGAATACCTGTGGTTGAAGCTGGAGCCTTGTCTTTTAGATGCTACCGACCATGAAAACATAGAATCTTATTTTGCAGATATAGAAGAGGATCCTAAAGTTGGTATTATGTTTAATTAGCAAAAAGGGACTACCCCGATTCGGGGTAGTCCCTTTTTGGAATTAATATGAATTACAATTCTACGACATTAAAAATCATTGATTTGCTTAAAGAGAAAAGTATTTCTTATGAAATATACGAGCATACGCCGGTGAGAACAAGCGAGGAAGCGGCGAAAGTCCGACCGGATTTTTCTCTAAAGCAAGGGGCAAAAGCGATAATAGTAAAAGCGTATGTGTCCAAAAATAACTTTGATTATGTAATGTTGGTTATTCCGGGAGATAAAAAATTTTCTGGAAACAAAGTGAAAAAGTTTTTGAAAACTAAAGAATTAAGATTTGCGACTGCGGAAGAAGTGGAAAAAATTACAAAAGGTGTATTGGTGGGAGGCGTGCCTCCTTTTGGGAGCATTTTTGGTCTCAAAACATATTTAGATGAAGGAGTTTTGGAGAACGAGAGTATTATTTTCAATGCGGGGGATAGAAGCGTTAGTTTGTCCTTAAAATCTTGTGATTTTATTAAGGTGGAAAATCCCGCAATATGCGCGATATCTCAGTAGCTTAAATTTACACTCTCATTTTGTTATAATTCATTTAATGGATACTAAAAAGAATATTTTGATTGTTACAAATTCCGGAAATCGCGGGGGAATGGAAGTCCATGTCCTTAACATTATTGAAGGACTTTATGAGAAATTCAATTTTTTTGTGGTTTGTCCCAAAGGCAACATAGTTTCGGAATACGAAAAGTATGCAAAAGTAATAATATTACGCCCCAAATTTGATATAGACCCTGTTTACATCCTAAAACTTATAAGATTGTTTAAGATACTTAATATATCTGTAGTTCATACGCACGAGCTTAAAGCGGGAGTTAATGGGTTAATAGCGGGAAGTTTTGCAAGAATTCCTTTAAAAATATCTCATCAGCACACTCCTGTATCCAATTGGCAAATAAGTCCAACCAAGAAAAAAATTAATAGGTTTGTCTATAAGATATTTGTAAACAACTTATCCTCATTTGAAGTGGCGCTAACGCCCGAAATAAAAAAACAAAAGATAGGAGAAGGAATAAGAAAAGAAAAAATTATTATTATCCCAAACGGTATTTCTCTTAAAGCATTTAATTTGCCAAGCAAACTTAAAATAAAGCATAGAATAGAAATATGCGAGAAATATGGTATAAGTCCTCAAAATTTAATAGTGGGGAATATTTCCCGTTTAACTATAGAGAAAGGGCATAGTATTTTTATAAAAGTTTTGCGAGAGCTGGAAAACGAGAAAAAAATATCCAATGTAAAGTTTTTGTTTGCTGGGGAAGGGGAGTTAAGAGAGGAGCTTATTAGAATGGTAAAATCTTACGGCTTACCGGAAAAAACAATTTTTACGGGTTTTATAAGTGAGGAGGACAAGATTAAAGTTTTATCAAGTTTGGATGTTTTTGTTTTCCCCACGCTGGCGGAAGGATTTGGCATTGTTTTAATTGAAGCTATGGCTTCCGGTCTTCCCTGTATTGTGTCAAACTTGCCGGTATTACAAGATGTGGCGGGTTTGGCAGTATTATATTTTGAGAATGGAAAGGAAGATAGTTTAAAAGAAAATTTAGCCAAAATGATTTCCAGTAAAAAAATGCGGGAAGAGTTTGCCTCAAAATCTTTAGCTCAAGTTAAAAAATACGATATAAAAAAGTTTTGGGAAAGTTATAATGGTTTATATGAAAATACTCTTCCAGTCTCGTTTTGACATTTTTGATAGAAAAGGTGGGGATACCTTCCAAATGTTGGAAACCAAAGCTTCTTTAGAAAAGCTCGGTGTGACTGTTGCTGTTGACTGTTCGCTTAATTTGGATGTTTCAAAATACGATATTGTCCACATATTTAATTTGGATTGGGTTTGCGAAACTTACCCGCAGATTTTGAACGCTAAAAAGCAAGGCAAAAAGGTTGTCCTTTCGCCAATTCACCATTCGCAAAAAGAATTTGAGAGGTATGAGAACGAAAGTCGGTTTGGGTTAATGAAAATTGGAAATTTTTTTATTCCAAGCCAGCCTTTGCGGGATACAGCGCGCAACCTAGTAAAGGGTGTAATTTACAGAAAAAAGCTAAAACCAGCGCTAACCCAGCTTTTTATGGGCATTCGCAAACAGCAAAGGTTGAGTTTGGAATTGTCCGATATTATCCTTGTCCAGACCAAGTTGGAGGCAAGGGACTTAATAAAGGATTTCAAGGTAAAAAATTTTGAGTGGCAAAAAATAATTAATGGTATTGATGAAAAAAAATTTAAATCTCATATTACCCATTCCAAAAGCGGAGAGGACATTGTAATCCTTTGCGTGGGGAGGGTGGAACCAAGAAAAAACCAGCTTAATTTAATTAAAGCTTACGAGAATATAAAAAGCGAGAGGACTAAACTTGTGTTTGTGGGGGCGTTGAACAAACACCACCCCATATACATTAAAGCTTTTTTGGATAGGGTGAGGGCATCCAAGGGGAGTATAGAATATAACGGGTTTGTAACGCAAGATAAATTATGTGGATTATATTCCAAAGCCAAAGTTTTTGCTTGCCCTTCTTGGTTTGAAACTACGGGACTGGTTTATTTAGAAGCGGCGGTATGTGGGGTCTCGTCCATTTTAGCCTCGGGCGAACGCTCTCGCGAGTATTTGGAGGATAATGCCTTATATTGCGACCCGGGAAGTGTGGGTTCCATAAGCAGTGCCTTGTCCCGGGCTTTAAGAGAAGATACAGTTAAAAAAGGTTTTGCCGATTTCGTAAAAAAAACTTATACTTGGGATACCTGCGCGAGGGAAACCATTAAAGTTTATGAAAAAATACTAAATTAAATTAAAAAAGGAGTCTCCTTTTTCAAAGGAGACTCCTTCGTTAAATTTTGAGAATTTAGGTTTATGTCAATAACAATACTTTTAGGTCTTTTAACATCCATAATATTTTTCATACTTGCCAGAAAAAAGGTCTCTCTTTCGGTTTTGTATTTGGCGTTTCTTCTTCCTTTAGACAACCGCATCTATTTTTCGTGGGGGTTTAATGAGGGTTCTCCCGTTCGCTTTGCTCTTTTAGGAATTTTCACATATTTGTTTTTTAGTTATGTTCGAAACGGGATGTCCTTAAACATTAAAAAAGCTTTGTTTGCTTTTATATCTTATATTAAAAAGGACATTTTTTTATTTTTGCTTTTATTAGTATGGCTGATTCGGCTCATTTCTTTTTCAATGTCCCTAAACTTAATTTCAAGTTTGTCTTACCAGCTGTTTTTTTCGGAAATTATCCTAATTTACATCCTTGTCAAAAAATGTGTCGGAAATGAAGGGGAAATGTTCATCTTAAAATTTTTAAGAAATTATGTGTTGGCGGGGTTTTTGATGAGTTTGTATTCCCCATATCAGTATTATATGTATAAGTTTAAAGACAAAATACTGCCGGGGGTATGGCCATTGGAAAACAGGCCAGTTAGGATAGGGTCATTATTTTGGGATATCAATCATTATGGGGCGTATCTTGCAACAGTAATCCCATTTATTCCTTTCTTTTTAATCAAGGCAAAATCCATAAAACTTAAAGTTTTTTACTCCTTTGCGTTTTTAATTTGTTTAATTTCTTTTGGAATGACCTTATCGCGAAGCGCCATTATTGGATTATCGGCAGGGGGTTTACTTTACCTTATTTTATTTAGTTTAAAAGGATATTTTAAACAAAGTTTGTTTATTTTAGTATCAGTTGCGGCGTTGTCCTTTGGTTTTATATACATAGCGGATAGAATGGGTTTGGACTTGTCTTATCAGTTGCAAAAGAGGTTTTTGTCCATCAATTTTTCTTACCGTGTGTGGGACGATTCAATAAACGCGCATTCTGCGTTGGCTTACGGTTCGTGGCAGGTAATGGAAGAAAATCCGATAATTGGTGGAGGTTACGGGAGTTTTAACGAGCAGTTTAGAACCACAGAAATTGCCAAAACATATTTTGACCTTGACCCGGTGAAAGATGCGGTAATTCCTCCTCATAGCGTATGGTTTGAGCCACTGTCCGCCACCGGTCTTTTGGGAGCGGTGCCTTTTTATCTGTTTTTTATTCTTATTTGCTACGCGCTTCTTACAAGGTACCAAAAATCTAAAGAATTGGGAGACATATTACTTGTTCTTGGTTTTATTTCAGGGCTCTTTGCCGTTTCATTATCCGGATTTTTTTATTCGTATAATTTGGAGTTTTTTTACATATTTGTGTTTTTGGCGCTTTTGTATGGCGCAAGCAAGGTAAAAAAATATCCAGTTGGTTTGAAAGATGTTCTAATTTTAACTTTTGTTATTACTTTGGCGGGCGCTTTTATATTTTATAAGTTGGACGCTATAACTTTAATTGATTGGGACGAATCCATTTACGCCAAAGTTGCCAAGAATATTTTAAACGGTATTGGCGACCCTTTTAATTTTGTGTGGCAGATATCCAAAGGTTCATGGTTTGAAAAGCCTCCTTTGTTTATATGGTTTACTTCGCTTGCTTTCCAGCTTTTTGGAGTTAACGAATTTTCGGCTAGAATTTTTTCCGCCCTTTCGGGCATAGGAAGTGTGGTAGCGCTTTATTTTTTTGGTAAAAATCTTTTCAAAAAAAGTATTCTGCCCGCGTTTTTTTCCTGCGTAGTTCTTGCAACTTCTGTCCATTATATTTTTCAGTCGCGAAATGGCACAATGGATGTTTTAGCATCTTTTCTGATCTTATGTTCAATGTTTTTCTTTTGGCGCGCTCGCGAACAGAAAAAGGGTTGGTGGGTAGTTGGGGTTTTTTTAGGGTTAACGGTAATGGCGAAAAGTGTTATTGTGGTTATCCCTTTGGTGTCTTTGGCGCTGTTTATTTTTTGGGATGTGTTTATTGTTAAATCAAAAAGGTACTCTTTTAAGGGCCTGCTAACAATGTTTTTATGGTTGTTGGCGGTGGCTTTGCCTTGGCATATTGTAGAATATGTTAGGTTTGGCAAAGGGTTTATGGACAGCTACTTTTTTTATCATATTTTAGAAAGGAGCAAAGGAATTGAAGGGCATACCAACGATTTTTGGTGGTACTTAATTGTTATAAAAGTGTGGTTTAGACATTGGTTTGTGGTTGCAATTCCGGCGATTTTATATGCCGTATTTGTGGTGGTTTTTGGAAAGGCGAAGAAATTTAAAAAATATTTGGGGGAGGATACGGCGCCTTTGATGTTTTTATTAATTTGGATACTTTTTACATTTTTCATATTAAGCGCGTCGGTTTCAAAAATTCAATGGTATATTGTGCCTATTTATCCTCCGCTGGCTTTGCTTGTGGGGTGGTTTTTGTCTCAAGTCCTTTCGGTTAAAATATTTTCCAAGAGTATTTTATATGTGGGTATTCTTATGGTGTTTTTAGGGTCATCTTTTCTAGTTTATTATTGGCGGGATATGTGGATGTTGGATGATTATAATAGAGGATTAAAAAATATTGGGCAGATGATAGCCGAGAATAGGGACAGGTATGAGTTTTTGCCGAGAAATGTGCCGGTTTATATTTATAATACTTCTCCGGGTCCCGCTTTGTTTTATACTTTGCGGTATGCCAAAGTTGTAGGAAAGTCCAACATTTCAGAGATGATGAAAAGCCCTGACGGCAAAGCGTTTATGGCAATAACTACTAAGGGCAGTTTTGAATCTTTAAAAAAAGAGTTTGATAATCCAAGAGTAATAATATACGCAGAGTCTAAAGGTTTTGTTTTGTTTGGCAAAGACTGGAAAGATTTAAGGGAACAGTTTAATCAGCAGGATTACGGCACGCCTTCGGAGATTTACGACCCTTATTACTTTTGTGAATGGGAGGTTTTTGGCGGAAACACCCTCTGTTTTTAGGGTTCAACCCTATTTGAATCCAGAATTAAAGGATTCTCCTTTGAAAAAGGTGACTCCTTTGTTAAGATTAATTTATGAAAACACTTGCTTTTATCGATGCCTCAAACTTGTTTTATGGTGGGGAAAAAGATTTGGGTTGGAAAATTGATTACAAAAAGTTATTAAAGTATCTTAAAAGTAAGTATAAAGTTAGTAGTGCCCTCTATTTTGGTGGCGTAGAAACGCACAATTTCCCATACGACTATTTAAAAAATGAAACCGTGCCAATAGAAAAATTGGAAAAGCATTTAATGAAATTTATCAAAGAAAGGAAAAATAAACTAAACGAGGCGGAAATATCTTTACTTGGAAGACATTTACAAAGGGTGCGTTTCTACCTGAAATTGCAAGAATTTGGGTATGAGCTTCATTTAAAGCCCGTTAAACTTTATGAACAAACTGATGGAACTACAAAAAGAAAAGCTAATTGTGATGTGGATATGGCTTATCACCTAATGAGAGAATTTAAAAATTTTAACAAAGTGTTAATTCTTTCCGGAGATGGGGACTTTTTGCCTATGTTGAAATATTTACGGGAACAGGGGAAGGGTGTTATTATTTTAGCTAGGGGTTCTAGAACTGCAAAAGAAATAAAGCAATTTGCGGGAAGCAATTTTAAGGACTTTGTTAGACTGGAGAAGTATATAAAGTTTGGAGACAAAAAATGAGTGGACATGCGAGATATCCACTCTAAGTTTAGTGAATTTACTCTAACAAATGTTTTCAAGGAAAGCAAGGGCTATTTTTGTTAAGGTAATAAGGGAAAAACAAAAAGATGAGAAAAAGAGTTGCTTATGCACAAAATTTTTTGAAAAATAAGGGTTTAATAGCAAGTTTGATACAGATGTCCTCTATCTCAAGTGGGGATGTTGTTTATGATATCGGCGCTGGACAGGGAATTATTACGGAGGAATTGCTAAAGAAAAGTAGAAAGGTGGTCGCTTTTGAAATAGACAAAAACTTGTCTAATAAGCTAGAGCAGAGATATAAAAGTAATAAATTAGTGGAGATAATATCGGGGGATTTTTTGAGTTGTTCGTTACCTGTCTATTCCTATAAGGTTTTTTCAAATATACCTTTTAGTATCTCATCCGCGGTCATTAAAAAGATAACACACGCAAAAAACCCGCCTGATGATGCGTATATCGTTGTCCAAAAAGAAGTTGCTAAAAAATTTATTGGCAAACCATATGCTAACAGAAACAGTCAAATAGCTATTTTACTAAAACCATGGTTTGAATTGAGTGTCCGTTATGAGTTTAAGCGAGGCGATTTTTTCCCCAAGCCAAATGTAGATGCTGTTTTACTAAGGGTCAAAAAGATAGATAAACCCTTAATTGAAGAAGGAAAGAGAGATATTTATCAAGACTTTGTTGTTTATGCTTTCAATCAGTTCTGTTCTAATATAGTTGAAGGGTTGATAAATGTTTTTGGAGAAGCTACCTTGCTTAAAATGAGCGAGCAATTAGGGTTCTCCCATAAGTCAAAGCCAAGCGAATTAGATTTCAAACAATGGTTAGGTCTATTCAATTATTTTTCAGGGAATGTTAAGAGTAAACAAAAGTTGGTTAGGGGTTCTTATGCAAGATTAATTGATCAACAAGGTAGATTAAGAAAAATACATAGGACAAGGACAGATAAAAAGTGGATTGCCTCACGCTTAGGTTGATTAGACTTTAGCGTCATGGAGAGTGAAAACTCTCTCAATCCACTTTATAATAATAAAGGAAACGAGCAGATTTGTCAAGATTTTTGAAAAACGGATGTAGTTTTTCTTGTTGATTATGAAAATAGGTATAGATTGCCGGCTTTGGAATGAGTCTGGCGTTGGACGATACATACGAAATCTAGTTATAACTTTAGGCGCTTTGGATACTAAAAACGAGTACGCGCTGTTTCTTTTGTCCAAAGATATAAACGATAAAAGAATTCCCGCAAGATTTAAAAAGGTCCCCGCGGATATCCATTGGCATACCTTAAAAGAGCAATTTGTTATGCCAAAGGTTTTTCTAAAAGAAAATTTGGATATTTTGCATATCCCTTACATAAACATTCCGCTTTTTTATCCTAAAAAACTTGTTGTTACCATTCACGACCTAACGCCTATAAAATACCCTACGCCCAAAGCTTCCAAGTTGCCTTTTTTGATATATGGGCTTAAACTGTTGTTTTATTATTTAATCCTTTTTTTTGGCGTTCGCAAAGCGGTTAAAGTTGTTGCCGTTTCCGAAACAACTAAAAAGGACATAATTAAAACTTTTAAAATCAAATCTCAAAAGGTTGTTGTCTCCTACAATTTCAATTTGGATTTTAAGTTCCTTCCTCCCGCAAAACATCGGGAAAATTATATTTTGTATGTTGGAAACGCCTTTCCGCATAAAAATCTCCCCTTTTTAATAAAAGCTTATGAAACTTTTGTCTCTAACTGTTCGCAAAGAGGAATTCTTGCTCCAGATTTAATTTTGGTGGGCAAGGAAGACTTTTTTTATAAGAGGTTAAAAGATTCGGTCTCGGAAAAACTTAAACAAAAGATAATTTTTGCGGGGTTTTCTAAAGGTTACGAGCTTGAAAAGTTATATCGCAAAGCAGTTTTTGTGGTTCAGCCTTCTTTATATGAGGGGTTTGGATTTCAATTGGTGGAGGCATCCTTTGCGGGGACTTTGGTTTTGTGTTCCGATATACCGATATTTAGAGAGCTGGCAAAAGATTCGGTAGTTTATTTTAATCCCAGAGATATAGTCGATTTGGCGGAGAAGCTATTTTTAGCCGTAACTATGTTTGATGAAGATAAGGGTAAATATATAGAAAAAAGCCAAGAGAGATTTTCCGGTCTTAACGCTAAAGATGAAGTAAAAAAAGTTCTTGAGATATACGAAAACAGTAGTATATAATTTTTCTCATCTATATGGTTTTACAAGAGTCACCGTATTTATATTCTGCAACAAAAAGGTTAATGGATATTATCGTTTCAGTGTTTTTTTTAACGGTTCTTTCCCCTATCTATATTGCGGTTATTTTGGCGATTTTTATCCAGGATGGGGGTTGTCCCGTATATATTCAGAGGCGGGTTGGCAAAAGGAGAAAAAATTTTGATTTTATAAAGTTTAGGTCTATGGTAAAAAATGCCGATGATGTGCTTTTTTCAAACGAGGAGCTGTATAAAAAAATGCGTTCGGGTACCCATAAAGTTAAAGACGACCCAAGAATAACAAAAGTGGGAAAGTTTATAAGAAAGTATAGTGTTGACGAACTTCCTCAATTTGTTAATGTATTAAGAGGGGAAATGAGTTTTGTGGGACCTCGCGCGTTAAGACCAGATGAGCTTGCCAAATTTGAAAAAGAACATCCCGAAATGAAGGGTTTTCTAAAAGATGTTTTTAAAGTTAAACCGGGGATAACGGGTCTTTGGCAGGTGAGCGGTCGTTCTAGTATAAATTTTGTGGATAGGATGAAAATGGATGCTTTTTACGCAAATAATCCTTCCATTTTGAGGGATTTTAGTATTATACTAAAAACACCCATTGCTGTTTTAAAAGGAGAGGGTGTACAATAAAAATTTATGAAGTTTGAAAGTTTTTATAATCCAAAGGAAAACGCGGGTGTAAGAAAGATAAGAGCCTGCCTAAGTAAAATACAGCCCATCAAAAAAGTTAGTTTTGGTTTTGTATCCAAAATTCGTATGCCCAAGAAAGCGGGTAGGGCAGTATTGTTTGCGATGTTGGGTTTAGCGGGGCTTTTGCTTGTAATGTTTATTGTAGTTGGAATTCCTCTTCTTGGTTTATACAAAGACGGTTTAACTCTTAAAGCGCAAGCTTCCTCTCTAAAACAAGCCGCAAAAGAACAAGATTTAACAAAAATGCAAAAAAGTCTAACCGATTTAAAGGCTAATGTCTCGGAGTTTGAGTTGAAATACGAGAAACGATTGTCTATTATTAAAGGTTTTCCTGTGGTTAAAAATTATTATGAGGATGGCAAACACTTTCTGAAAGCCGCGGACTATGGACTGGAATTGGGGGGTGTGGCGGTAGCGGTTTTAGAGCCTTTTGCAAGCGATTTGGGTTTTAAGGTGGAAGGTAAAGAATTTGAGGAAAATGTTTTAACAAATCAAGAAAGACTTATAAAAATTCTAAATCTCCTACCGGAATTTACGCCTGAAATTGATAAAATAGCTGAAGCCACGCGTAAAATAGATTCCGAGCTTTCGCAAATTAACGAAACCAAGTACCCGGAATCTTTGCGGGGTGTTAAGGTTAGGTCTCAAATATCTTCCATAAAAATGGTGTCTCACGAGCTTGCCCAAAAATCTCCACAGTTTAAGGAACTTTTTGCTTCTTTGCCTCTGCTAATGGGTTTTGACACCCCCAAAGTTTATATGGTTTTAATGGCGAACAACTATGAATTGAGAATGTCCGGGGGATTTAACACTTTTCTAGTTCTTTTTAAAATAGACAAGGGTGTGCCCGAGATATTGGGTTCTATGGATACTTACGATATTGATAAAGACCTTTTTTATATGGTTAATTTTAATGTGCCTTATTATATAAGGGATTATCTAAAGGTAAATCGGCTTTACGCAAGAGACGCAACTAGCACCTCTCCGGATTTTGTAGAAGCCTCTGATAAGTTTATAAACGAGTTTTGGAGAAAAAATGGAATGCTTTATCAAAAAGTAGATGGGGTAATGCAGGTTAATAATTTTGTGGTAGAAGACCTTTTGCGGGTTTTAGGTCCAGTAGATTCGGGAGGTTATTCGGTTAGAACGGACGAAGGCAATTATATTGGCATACCCATTAAAGAATTCAACAGCGAAAATGTGGTTCTTGAACTTGAAAAAATTGCCGGTGGCGACCTTAGCGAAATTATAGGGAGAAAAGATATTATTAAGTATTTAATGAACTCTATAATGCAAAAAGCGTTAAACGCGTCAACCGAAAATTTGCTTCCTATGGCTCAAACTATGTTGGGGCTTTTGGGTAGCAAAGATATAATAATTCGTTCTTTTGATACCGATTTGCAAAAAGCTATGGAAGATTTGGGTTATTCTGGAAGAATTGCGGGTGTTCCGGAAACTTGGGATTATTTGCATGTAAATAACAGCAATTTTGGGGCGGGGAAGAGAGATTGGATTATAAAACGAAAAGTTGTCAAAGAGGTATATGAAGAGAATGGGCAGAAGATAGGGGTGGTTTCTCTTATAACTATTAATCCCAAATCTCCCGAATGGTGGCAGTGGGTGCCTTTTTATAACGATTATTTCAGATTTTATGTTCCAAAAGGTTCCAAACTTATATCCGCCACGGCTTCGGACGGGCAAGAGCTTAATGCTAAGGAGTATGATCATTTAGGCAAAACCGTGCTTGAGGGTTTTTTCAAGATGAAAGAAGATTCCGATTTAACAATTACTTATAAGTATTCTCTTCCAAGCGATGTTGATTTTAGCAACTATAACCTTTTGATTCAAAAACAATCCGGAACGAGGGGAGATGTTTACGAGGTTAAAAAAGGTTCTTTTTCCGATAGATTTGAGCTCTCCTCTGATAAAAATATTACCATTAATTAAAACAGAATAGCATGAACAGATCGTTTATTACGGAATGTTTGGTTTTAAAATCCACAAACTACAAAGAGGCGGATAAAATACTCACTTTGTTTACTAAAAACTGCGGAAAAGTTAACGCTATAGCCAAAGGAGTTAGAAAAGTTACTTCAAGAAAAGCGGGCAGTTTGGATATTTTTGATTATTCTAAAATCTCGCTTGTTGAATGGCATGATTTTTACATAATATCGCAAGCGGAGATAATAAAATCTTTTAATGAGCTGAAAAAGGATTTAAACGGTCAAGGGTTTCTTTATTTAATAGGGGAGACTCTGGACAAACTTTTGCCTTACCGCGAGGAATATGTGGAACTTTTTAAAAAAACGGTTAGTTACTTGGAGGAATTATCCAAATCCGAGAAAAGGCAAGAGGTTTTAGTTGATACTTTGGTTATGATTCTTTTGGATATGGGGTATTGGTCGGCAAAATTCCCTCAAGACTTGGAGTATATAAAAAGATACATAGAATCTTTAGCCGACAACAAACTCGCCTCCGCGGATTTAATGGATAGGATAGATTGTATCTGTATTTAAGGATTCTCCTTTGAAAAAGGTGAATCCTTTGTTTATTTTGTGAGCGGTACCCCAAATAACCTCCCCCCTTGACACATACCCTGTAGTGTGATATAATGGATTTATTGAAAGTTGATTGGTTAGTTTGTGAGCTTTGCGAACTTACTAACCATCAAATGCTAATCTATAGGTAGATCTGCGGAATTAAGAGGTTTTTTAAGATTTTTAAGAGGTTGATCTAATGTTATATTAGCTTGTTTAAGTATAGCTTTTAATGTTCCGCGCTTTAGAGTTTTGTGGTTTGGGACTATAACTGTAATTTTTCCGTCAGAAGGACTTTCTTTTCTAACTTTTATATGGCTACCCTTTTGGCTTATAATCACAAACCCTTCTTTCTTAAGGATTTTTAGTATTTCTTGACCGGATATAGTGGGAAGTTTCATCTTTGTCTCTTAAAAATATATTAATAGGGGCGGTGAATATTTCGGAAGGATAATATATGTCCTTGAGATCGTTTTCCTTAACATCCTCTAGGAATAGGGTTATGGCTTCCTTAATGTTCTTTACGGCTTCTTCAAAGGTGTTGCCTTGAGAGATGCAACCCGGAAGAGATGGAATAGTTACAGTATAACCACCCTCAATTTGAGGTTCAAAAAGAGCAGTATATTTAAGAATGTTTTGTTTAATAAATTTATTTTTTACCATACTTATATGCTATCATTTAAAAAAATTTTGGCAAGATTTCATTTTGTGAGCGAGCCAATTTCCCGCCTCCTTCACTAAATCCTTTAACAATTAGAGAATTTAGAGAAGGGAAATCAAGTCATTAGGGTACCGACCCTTAAATACAACCCTTTGAAAAAGGTGAATCCTTTGTTAAAATACTTTTATGACTAGCCAAGAAAAATTTGAAAAAGTTGTGTCTCTTTGCAAAAGAAGAGGCTTTGTTTTTCAGGGTTCCGAAATATACGGCGGTCTCGCCAACACCTATGACTTTGGGTCTTTAGGTGTGGAAATGCTAAGAAATATAACAAATTCATGGTGGGGCTTTTTCGTTACTAGCAGAGAAAACATTTTCGGACTTGACACTAGTATCTTAATGTCGTCCAAAGTTTGGGAAGCTTCTGGACACACTAAAAGCTTTAGTGATGTGTTGATTGAGTGTAAAAAGTGTCATTTTAGAACAAGGGCGGACCATTTGGTTGAAAATTATTATATAAAAAATAAGGGCAGTTTCAAAGGGAATTTTGATGGGTGGTCTCCGGATAGACTTAAAGAAGTAATACAGGAAGAATCTATACCTTGTGAGGTATGCAGTGCCCATCAATTCACAGAACCTCGTAATTTTAATCTCCTATTTCAAACTCATATAGGTATATTAGAAGGAGAAAAATCCCTTGCATATTTAAGAGGAGAAATTGCTCAGGGTATGTTTGTTAATTTTAAAAATGTATTGGACACAATGTGGCCAAAAATACCCTTTGGTATTGCTCAAGCAGGGAAAGCTTTTAGAAACGAGATTACTTTAGGTAATTTTATTTTCAGAACATTAGAATTTAATTTAGCGGAGTTTGAATACTTTTTTGACCCCAAAAATTCTTGGAAGGAACATTTTAGCTTTTGGAAGCAGGAGATGGAAAAATGGATAATTTCACTTGGAATAGCAAAGTCACACCTCAAATGGAGAACTCACACTGACGCAGAACGCGCGCACTATTCAACGCATACGGAGGATTTAGATTACAAATTTTCTTTTGGATTTAAAGAAATATTTGGGCTTGCTTATCGTACAGATTATGATTTGCGTAATCATACGGAGAAGTCTGGTGTGGATTTAAGGTATACAGATCCCCAAACTGGAGAAAAATATATGCCTCATGTGGTGGAACCCACTTTTGGTATTAACAGAGTGTTTTTATGTCTTTTGTCTGAAGCGTATACAGAAGATGCGGGTGGTCGAGTCTTCTTGCGATTGAATAAGAATATAGCTCCTTATAAGGTTGCTGTCTTCCCGTTGGTTAGAAATAAAGAAGATATAGTTAAAAAAGCAAGAGAAGTATTTGATAACCTCAAATTAAAATTTAACACTGCGTGGGACGATAGGGGAAATATTGGAAAAAGATATTATTCCCAAGACGAAATAGGCACCCCTTATTGCGTAACGGTAGATTACCAAACTTTAGAAGACGAAACTGTTACAATCCGCGACCGCGATACCGCAAAACAAGAGAGAATAAAAATCTCCGATATAGCCCCGTTTGTCACCTCCTCCTTCGGGTTATCTTTGTATTGACAGCCTATCCTACATTCTCTATATTAATATCATAGTGGTGAAAAGTGGGGAAATGTGGTTATGTTAATTGGAGAATATAAAAACAAACTAGACGAAAAAAACAGGGTGGCTTTGCCCAAAAAGTTTAGGGCAATTTTGGGCGATAAAGTTATAGTTACAAGAGGTTACGAGGGTTGTTTGTTGGTAGTTTCAAAGAAAAGCTGGCAGGGTTTAATTGAGGATACGGTTAAGGGTCCTTTTACATCGGGAGCTTTGCGGGACACTTCTCGGTTTTTATTAGGGGGGGCTTACGAAGTTGAAATGGACGGGCAGGGAAGGTTTGTTTTGCCGAAAAATTTGTTAAGTTATGCGTCTTTGCAAAATGAAGCTTGTTTTGTGGGTCTTGGAAAATGGGTGGAGATTTGGGATAGCGCTAAATGGGAAGAAAGACTGAAGTTTTTATATAATCACGGGTCGGAAATAGCGGATAAACTGTCCAAAGTAGAAATATAAATGAGTAATTATCACACGCCCGCACTTTTAAAAGAATGTATAGAATTTTTGAATATTAAAAAGGGTTGTTGGTATATAGACGCAACATTAGGTGGCGGGGGACATACAAAAGAGATATTGCTTAGAGGGGGGAAGGTTGTTGGGGTGGATGCCGATATTGAAGCCATAAACTTTGTTTGTGAGCACCTTAAAAAATATGTGGGAGAAGGAAGGTTACATTTGGTTAACCGCAACTTTTCCAAAATAGAGAGCATAGCAAGGGAAATTTGTCCAAAGAAGCCTTTGGGAATACTGTTTGATCTTGGAACCTCTTCTTATCAGCTTAAAGACGACTCGCGCGGGTTTTCGTTTAATTCTAAAGAAAACTTGGATATGCGAATGGACAAAAATCTTGCGGTTACGGCAAAAGACCTTATTAACGGTCTGCCAAAACGAGAACTTGCTCTGCTTTTTGCAAAGTATGGCGAAGAGACTTACGCTAATAAAATTGCGCAAGTTATAGTCACAGCAAGAAAATTTAAGGAAATACGAACTGGCGAGGATTTGGCAGAGGTCGTGGCGAGTATAAAAGGCAGGAAAAGAGTGGGGGAAACACATCCCGCCACAAAGGTTTTTCAAGCTTTAAGAATTGCGGTTAACGACGAACTTGAAATATTAAGAGAAACACTGCCCCGCGCCTTTAGGGTGCTAGCCCCTAAAGGACGGATGTTAGTGATTAGTTTTCATTCTTTAGAGGACAGAATTGTCAAAGAATTTGGCAAAAATGCAGGCGACTTGCGGGTAATAACAAAAAAGCCGATTACGCCAAGCGCTTTAGAAGTGTCCCAAAACATCAAAGCGCGGGGCGCAAAGTTGCGAGTTTTTGAGAAAGTGTAATATGAAAAAAATAACTATTTTATTGCCCTTAATAATGCCCGTCTTAATAGCGATTCTCGCGCAGGCATTGTTAGTGAATGGTTTTTGCCTTTCCGGAAAAGATATCTCGGATTTAGAATATAAAAAAAATATGTTGGTAAAGGAGAATGCGGAGCTGAAACAACAAAGTTCTTATTATTCCTCGTTAAATTATGTTAAAAACGAAGCCCAAAGAGATGGTCTCGTGGTTTTGTCTATGGAATTTTTGGAGGCCCCATCTCTTGCTGTTAGATAATGTTTTCCTCTCTTCGCGCAAACCTAATTTTTTCTTTTTTTGCCCTTTTAACCTTTTTTTTCATTGCCAAACTTTATATTTTGCAAATAAAAGATCATGGAAAATATAAAGCTTTGGCCAAAAGTCAGCACCAATCAAGTCTAGTCTTAAACGCGAAAAGAGGAAATATATATACTTCGGATAATTATCCTTTGGCATTAACTGAAACTAGATATTTGCTGTATGCGGAACCTAAAAAAATTGAAAATCCCACAAAATACGCAAAAAGCATAGCGGATATTTTAGAAGAGGATTCTGATAAAAGGGTGGAATTGGAACTTAGCATAAAAGAAAATTTGTTAGCCGACCTTTTTTGGGTACCGTTAAAAAAGAATTTAACCGCCAAACAAAAACAAAAAGTGGAAAGTTTAAATTTGGAGGGATTGGGGTTTGAGGAGGAATTTGTTCGGTTTTATCCAGAAAATACCCTAGCATCCCATATATTAGGTTTTGTTGGCAGTGATAAAGAAGGCGCTCCAGCGGGGTATTTTGGTGTGGAAGGTTATTATGAAGGAGAGCTTAAAGGAGTTGCGGGGATAATTTTTCAGGAGAAAGACGCTTTTGGGTACCCGATAGCAGTGGGAGATTATAAAAAAATCCCCCCCCAAAATGGCAGGAGTTTGGTTTTAACTGTGGACAGGGCTTTGCAATTTGTGATAGAGGGTAGATTAAAAGATTCAGTTGAGAAGTACGGCGCTAAATCTGCAACAGCGATAGTTGTAGAACCCCAAACTGGAAAAATTAGAGCTATGGCTAATTTCCCAAACGAAGGGAAAGACATAACGGATGAAAGTACAAGAAACAAGGCAATTGCCGATACTTACGAACCAGGTTCTGTGGTAAAAGCGTTAACTATGTCCTCTGCTATTGATATGGGAAAAGTAACGCCGGAAACAACTTATGTGGACGATGGGCCTAAAAGTTTTTCGGGGCATATCGTGGACACTTGGGATGGAAAACATTATGGCGTGGAAACAATGACAAGTGTGCTTCAGCATTCCAATAATCTAGGCGCGGCTTGGGTGGGTGGTGTGGTGGGGGCAAAAAATTTGCGAGATTATTTTATTAAATTTGGATTTGGAAACAAGCTTGGTATAGACCTTGAGGGGGAAGACACTGGTATCATAAGGGAATTATCCGAGTGGCGGGATATTGATTTAGCTGTGGCGTCTTTTGGACAAGGTATTTCGGTTACTCCTCTTCAGGTGGTAATGGCGTTTTCTGCTATAGCCAACGATGGGGTTTTAATGAAACCCTTTGTGGTTGAGAGAATAATGGACGATTCTGGCGAAGAAATTGCAAAATTCGCGCCAACTTCGTTAAGAAAAGTTATATCCAAAAAATCTGCCGACACAATGGTTGAAATGCTAACAGCCGCCGTTTCCGGGGGCGAGGCAAAGTTTTTTGTTTCAAAGAAATATATAGTGGCGGGGAAAACGGGAACAGCTCAAATACCAGTTAGCGGTTCGTATGACCCCAATAAAACAAATGCCACTTTTGTTGGGTTTTTGCCAATCAGCAAAAAATTTGTTATGCTGATTAAGTTGGAGGAACCGAAAGCTAGTGTATACGCTTCTGAAACGGCGGTTCCTGTTTGGATGGATATTGCTGAAACAATCGCTATTTATTATAAAATACCGCCCGACAAGTAATTATGAAGTACAAAATTGTAGGGGATTTGCCTTTAAACGGGTTTGTTCGTGTCTCTGGGGCAAAAAATTCAGCTCTAAAGATATTAATATCTTCCATTCTTTGCGATGGGGTTTTGGAAATTTTTAACGCGCCGAGGGTGGGGGATGTTTTGGTATTTATTGAGATATTAAAAAGTTTAGGTGTGTCCGCAGAGTTTAGAAACGATGGCTGTTTAGAACTAAATGCCAGCGGTTTAAACTCTTACAAACTTCCCGAAACGGCAAAAGATATAAAATCTTCTATTCTTTTTGTGGGACCCTTGCTTGCCAAATTTGGCAAAGCGTCTTTACCCAAAAACCCAAAATATGAGTTGGATTATCACTTTGAAGTACTTAAAAATCTAGGCGCTACAATAAAGGAAAGCAAAAACACTTTTGAATTTGAATGCGCTTCTTTGCGCGCGTTTGATATTAATTTTCCGGTAAACACTCACACGGGAACGGACAATGCCATACTATCTGCAGTGCTTGCCGAAGGAGTTAGTGTAATTACCAATGCCGCGGAGGAGCCGGAGGTGGGGGATCTTATAACTGCTCTTAATAAAATGGGCGCTAAAATCACTCGTTCCGAGCAGGACTCGCGAACGGTCGTAATTGAAGGGGTTAGGAGTTTGGCAAAAACGCAGTATACTGTAATGCCGGATAGAAACGAACCGGTTTTTTATGCTGTGGCTACAATTTTTACGGGTGGCGATATTGTTATTAAGGACATTAATTCTACTCATCTAACTTCGTTTTTAAGCAAAATCTCTTCTATGGGGGTAAGTTTTGAAGTTATCTCTCAAAATGAAATGCGGGTTTGGGCAAACGAAGAAAATCTTAAACCAACAAACATTGAGACCAAACCGTATCCTGGTTTTATGACGGATTGGCAACCACTCTTTTCGGTTTTGTTAACTAAGGCTCTGGGCGAGAGTATGGTTTTTGACAAAGTGTTAAATAGGTTTGAGTTCGCTAAAGAATTAAATAGAATGGGAGCAAAAATAGAGATAACTAAGGAAGGTATTAATATTGAAGGTCCCGCTAAACTTAAAGGGACAACGGTAGAAGCTACCGACGCAATCTCCGGTTTAGCGTTAATAGTTGCGGGGTTGGGAGCTAAAGGAAAAACCGAAGTGCGCAATGCCGAAGTGGTGGACAGCGGTTTTGAGAATGTGGAAGAAAAGTTTAAAAATCTGGGGGCGAACATAGCTAAATCAAATTAGCGCCTTTCTCAAGTCTTTAATAGTTCTATGTATTATTATTGCCACATTGTTTTCGGTTAATTTTAATTTTTTGGCGATATTTTTGTTGGTGTGCCCCTCAAAAAATTTCATATATATAATTTTTCGTTCGCGGGGTTTTAAGCTATTAACAATTTGTTCAAAACATAAGTTGGACATAATATCCTGCTCGGAGTTTATTCTGGGGCCTTTTATTTCAAGCATTTTCTCTGTGGTTAAAGAGTCCTTTTTTTTGCGATAAAAATCAATAAGCGAATTTTTGGCAATTTTATAAAGCCAGCTGGAAACGGGTATTCCTTGCCATTTAAAATTATCCAAACCTTTAAAGGCTTTTTCAAATACCCCGCTTGTTATATCTTCGGCATCTTCAACGGTTGAAGTTTTTGATTTTATAAAGTTTAGTATTTTGGGATAGTTTTCTTTATAAATTTTTTCAAAAACGATATTTTTCTGCATTTTAGGGATATTTTTTGTTTCCTCTTTTTATCACCACATCCTCCGGTTCAATCTGGGCAGTTTGGGGGTTTATTAAAGCATTAGGAAAAATAGTCAGGGTATCTTTTTGGTCCTTTTTTGAATTTGAAAAAAGAATTATTTTTCCAAACTTTGGGAGGTTTATAAGTTCCAATACGGATTTTATAGGCGGGGGGATGTAATAGGAGGTGGCGTCTATAACGGTGGCGTTATTCTCGCGATATATTCTTATTCTTGGTTGGGGCAATTCTTTTATGGTTTCTTTTACCCCAACTTTTTTTAGTACCTCTTTTACATTATTGTAAGTATTTTCTTTTGGAAGTTTTGGTTCATACTCGCTTTTTCCCGTAATTAGGATAAATTTTGGATTTAGTTTATTTAGCCAAAATTCAGTTATTTTTTTATTTATTTCCGGAATTTCTATAATTAAAAAGTGTTTATGGGGTTTTAGGTAAATTATTCTAAATAGTGAGGATATTATTAATTTTATCCATTTAATAGTATTTGAGGGATAGGTTAAAATGCCGAGTGTGGTTAGGGGTATGCCAAATTCCGCTTCCAAAATTTCTAAATTTCTTCGCGCGGGGTATTTTTGGTGAATATTTTCGTAAAGAATTTCTCTGGTGACAGAGGTTTCGCCGTCGCCCATAATGCAGATAACGGTAGGGTGGTGTTTTTTTATGGTTAGGAGGGTCAAAAACCCCAAAATATGCCGAGCGATTGTTCTAATGTTAATCTCCACACCCTTATTTTATCACAAGGGATTCTATTAAGGAGTTTCCCCGCTATTGGCTGAGAGACCCCTTTGTTATAATGGATGTAGTTGATAATTTGCCAAATTTCTATGAAGGGGGAAACTTATGAAAAAACCTGTTGTTTTCATAGACCAACTTGCTGGTCTTAATCCGGAACGGTTCGGAGTTATTAGCATCCTTCAAGAAAAAGTTTTTAGGAAAGGGGTTAGCGGTATGGTAATTTTGGCAAAAAAAGCATTTAGGTTTTTAAGGTGGAAAACCGCGCAGGCTTGGCTTAAACTTTGGCCTAATGTGGATGTTGTAGGGGTTGCCGGAAGCGTTGGGAAGACAACGGTTAAAGAGATAACGGCTACGGTCTTGGCGCAGAGATTTAGAACGGTAAGAACAAAAGCGAATTTGGACCCTATCTTTAATCTTCCCATAACAGCGCTTCGCGCGTTTGGTTCCTGCAAGTTTGTGGCGGAGTTGGGAATTGACGGTTTTGGGCAGATGGATGAGTACTTAACGCTGGTTCAACCAAGAGTAGGCATTCTTACAAGGTTGACTTTGGAGCATACGGATGAAGAACATTTCGGCTCGCTTGAAAAGGCGATTGCGGAAGAAGCCAAAATGCTAAAAGCTTTACCTTCTTATGGCTGGGCAATATTAAACGGGGATGACGATAAGATAAGAGAGGTTGCCGATATAACAAAGGCTCACAAGATATTTTATGGGTTTGGGGAGAGCAATAACTTAAGGGTAACCTCTTTTGAGCAGAGAGGGATTAATTCAAAGGCGACTTCTGTTTTTGATATTAGGCTTGATACTGGTTTGGCAAAAAGATTCAAAACAAACTTTTTGGGAAAACAGAATGTGTTGTCCGCTTGCGCTGGAATCTGCGCGGGGATACTAATGGGGATGAGTTTTGAGGATATTCAAAAAGGGCTGTTGTCCGTCCATCCTGTTTCCGGAAGGCTGGAACCTAAAGCGGGCAAGTGGGGGTTGGTTATAGATGATTCTTACAACGCCAGTCCCGCCGCGGTTGAAGCGGCGATAGATGTGTTGGTTGAGCTGGACCCTAATTACGGCATTTTGGTTTTGGGGGATATGCTGGAGCTTGGCAAATACGCAAGGGAATCTCATCGCAAGGTTGGCGAATATGCAAAAAGTAAAGGTGTTAAATTCCTTATTGCTTATGGGGAATTTGCAAAGGATGTATTAGGGGGTTATGGCGAAGGCGAAAATTCTTTTGCGGTAAAATCCCATAAGGAAGCGGTGGAGAGGATACATGGGATAGGAAAGGGGATTGTTCTTGTAAAGGGTTCCCGTGGTATGTGTATGGATAAAGTGGTATCTGCCTTAACCGGTTAGTTTTTGCTTCTAACCCCTTTTTTCCTCGCAGAATTTTTTTGTAATTTTTGTAATATATTGTTGTTTTTATCCGTTTATGTTTTTATGAACGGGACTATTAAGGTTATAGGGGGAAATAAACTGAAAGGAAAAGTAACTCCTATCCCCAACAAAAATTCAATCGTGGCGGCGCTTCCTGCTTGTATATTAAGTAACGAAACTATTACCTATAAAAATGTGCCCAAATCTACCGATGTGGAAAAGATATTACAAATGCTAAAACTTTTGGGCGCAAAAATTGATGACAGCGATTACAATAATTTAAAAATTAATTGCAAAAATATCCATTCCTACAAAATTGACCCTATATTAGGCAATCAAATAAGGGCGTCCATTTTGTTTGCGGGACCCTTGCTTGCTAAATTTGGCAAGGCAAAAATCCCTTTGCCCGGAGGTTGCGTTCTTGGCAAAAGGTCTATTTCCGCTCACATAGACGCGTTTCAAAAAGCGGGAGTAACTGTTAAAGTCCACAAAAGTTTTGTGGAATTTGTAGCCCCTAAAGAATTAAAAAGGGAATATCGCATTTGGCAATGCGAGGCAAGCGTTACGGCTACGGAAAATATTGCTATGTATGCCACGGGGATTAATTCCGAAATTACCATAATTGACGCCGCTTCCGAACCCCATGTGTGCGATTTGATAACCCTTTTGCAAAATATGGGGGCGGAAATAACGGGGCTGGGTTCCAATCGTTTAAAAATTGCGGGAAAGTTAAAACTGGGGTCCGCTACTTTTACCCCCAGACCGGATTTTGTAGATATAGCCGGTTACATTGTGGCGGCGGCTGTAACGGGGGGAGAGATTATTATTAAAGAGGGCAATATCCCAGATGTTATGGACGGAATAATATCGTGGTTTGAGAAGTTTGGAGTGGTAATTTTAAAAGATAAAAAAGATTTGTTAGTTAGAGGAATTTCCAAATTGTCTATGGATGGTATTAAAGGAGATTTTCCTTTGGCGGGGGACGACCTGCCCAAATTTGTTCCCCGCCCTTGGCCCGGATTTCCTGTGGATGTTTTGCCTGTAGTGGCTGTGCTTGCCTGTAAGGCTAAGGGTAGAATTTTATTGCAAAATTGGATGTATGAAAGCGGGCTTGCGTTTGTAAAAAACTTAAACGAAATGGGGGCGAATATTTTTATATGCGACCCGCAAAGGGTAATTGTGTCGGGTCCCGTTAAATTTAAGGGTGGGGAGATTGCGTCTCCGGGGGTAATTCAAGCTTGTATGGCTATATTTTTGGCAAGTTTGGCGGATTCTGTAACCACCACTATCCATGGCGTGGACATTTTAAAGAGAAGGTATCCAAACCTTTTTGATATTTATAAAAACCTCGGCGCGAATATAACAGTTTTAAATTAGTAAAATTAATGAAATCCTTAAAATCAAAATTGGAGCAAGATAACATTTTTATTAAAACTAACGAACCTATGTCTAAACACACGAGTTTAAGAGTAGGGGGTCCCGCCGAGTATTTTGCGGAGGCTAATACTTTTGAAGATTTGGTTCTTTTGTACAAATACGCGAGAGAGGAAAACAGCCCCATTTTTATTTTAGGTTCTGGCACAAACATTTTGGTGGGAGATAGAGGTATTTGCGGGCTTGTTATAAAAAACAATGTGTTCAAGATAGAAATTTTAGGCAAAGTCCCCTTTAGTTTTAAGAAAGCGGCGGTTTCTCGCAGGCAAGAAACTCATTGGAGAAAAGGGTTTTTGTCTTCGGCGGATTTGCGTTATGAAGAGGATGTTAAGGAGGGTGTTTTGGTTGAAGTATTTTCGGGAACGCCGTTGGCTTTTTTAATTAACCAAACATTAAAAAAAGGGATAACAGGTCTTTCTTGGTTTTCTGGTATTCCGGGAACGGTTGGCGGGGCGGTTTGGAATAATATTCACGGGGGGGACTTATTTTTTGGCGATTTTCTTAAAACAGTTTCATTTGTTGATAAAGGTATCGTCCCTCAAGAATTATCAAGCGAGGAGCTTAATCTTAAATATAATTCTTCCTATTTTAAAAATAGTTCCAAAATTATTCTTTCGGCAAAACTTGTTCTTCCTTTGGGGGATAAAAGAAAGGCTAGGGAGGTTTCGGAAGAATGGATAAAACGAAAAAGCGCGCAACCCCAAAATTCTGCCGGTTGCACTTTTAATAATTTATCGGATAGTGAGGCGAAAAGACTTAATTTAGAGAACTGCGGGGCGGGTTTTATAATAGATAAGATTTTGAATTTAAGAAGTTTAAAGGTAGGGGGAGCGCAAATTTCGGATAGGCACGCCAATTTTATAGTTACAGATGGCACGGCTAACGCAAGTGATGTGGTAAAGATTATAGAAACAGTCCAGGCGAGATGTATGGAGAAACTAGGCATAAAATTAAAGGAAGAAATTGTCCGCGTCGGCGAATTTTAGGGAATTTGAGGCTGCATTTTTTTATAGCTATGTTAATATTAAATTAGAAAGGGGGAGATTTAAATGTTCTCCAACAAAAAGATTGGGCGCTCCGGCGCCCTTTTTGATTGGCTTTGTTAATAAAACTTTGGAATTTTATTGTGTCGTATAATGAAAGACGGAGCTTTTGGCTATAACGAGGTCGGTTAGCTCATAAATATTTTGCTTGAGCTTTTTTGTTTTTGAAGCTGGTTTTTCCAGCCCGAA
>JAHIUT010000060.1 GCA_018817085.1 Patescibacteria group bacterium
TTTCATCTCCTTTTCTAGAGCGCGGATAAGTTTAGGCATATTTCTGAAAAGAACTTCTTTAACCTTTTTGATGTTTTCAATATTTATCCTCTCCCCTTCTTTGCCAATACACGGCGCGGGACAAATTTTAGTATACCCGTAAAGACAAGGTTTGATTAATTTGCGATATCTTGAAAACTTGGATAACGAACAATCTCTAAAAGGAAAGATTTTTCTTAAAGTTCTAACTATGGTTTCTGCCGAACTCCCATAAGGAAAAGGACCGTAAACTACCTCCTTTTCCCGTATTTCATTTTTTCGGACGATGGAAATTCTATCTTTCGTAAGCTGAATATGTTTAAAAGACTTATCGTCTTTAAGTTCAATATTATATTTAGGCTTAAATTTTTTAATAAGCTCAGCTTCCAGAATTAAAGCCGACACTTCATTCTCCACCAAAATGTGGTCCACTTTTGCCGTATTTTTAATAAGCTGTAAAGTTTTTGTTCCTAAAAGATTTTCGTTCTTAAAATAACTACCCACCCTTTTGTTGAGGTTAATAGCCTTTCCTATGTACAATAGATTATCTTTTGAATCTTTAAATAAATATACTCCGGGAAGGGATGGTATACTTTTAAGTATGCTTAAAAAAATGTTTTTTGCTCTCATTTTAATCATTACCCTTTGCCTTGGACATAAAACAAGTTATGGCGCCGATTTTTCAATAGACCAAAATATTAATTTTACCTGTTCCGCCAATGAAATGTGCGCCGTTCTAAACAACATAAGTATAACAAACAATACCAATGAAATGCTCGTTTCGGAATATACCTTAAATACCGGACTCAAAGATATTAATAAAGTTAACACGCTAGATCAAAAGAAAAGAGCGCTTTTAACTAAAGTGGAACAGATAAACGGTCAAAGCGTTATTAAAATTAATTTTGAGAATCCCGTGTTAGGAAAAGGAAATATAATCAACCTTACCGTAATTTATGAAACTAGCGAGACTATTAAAAAAACCGGAAAAATTTGGGAAATCAGCATTCCCAAAATAAATAAAACCGAAGAAACACAAAACCTTAAAATAACCGTTTCCGTTCCAAACGATTTTGGACCTTTAATGTATGTAACTCCCCAACCTGCCAGCAAAAAAGAAACCGAAACTGATATAATTTACAGTTTTAATCCAGATACGGCAACCGATGGTGTGAATATAGCGTTTGGAGAATATCAATTATTTAATTTTGAAATCTATTACTATTTAAAAAACGATAATAAATTCTGGTCCCAAACCTTTGAAGTTCCTTTCCCGCCAAATGTGGAAGACATCCAGGAAGTTTTTATAACTAATCTTAATTTTAAGCCAAACTCCCTTAAAAAAGATCCCGAAGGAAATTATATCGCTTTATACGAACTTAACCCCGAACAAACCAAAAGAATAGAAATATACGGGCTTATTAAAGTTTTTAACAAAGAAATAAACCCTTCTCTAGGTGGAGGTTTTGAGGATATACCCAAACAACTAATTGAAAAATACACTAAACCCCAGAAATATTGGGAATCAAAAGATGAAACCATTTTAGAAATAGCAAAAAACTTAAAGGATATTAACAAAACGGTTTCCGAAAACGCAAAGCTAGCTTATTTGTACACCATAGAAAATCTAATATATTCCGCCGAAAAATCCAAAAGAAATTATTTGGAACGGCTCGGGGCTAAAAAATCTTTGCAAAACCCGCAAGATTCGGTTTGTATGGAGTTTACCGATGTAACTATAGCGCTATTGCGGGCTATGGGTATTCCCGCGCGAGAAATTAATGGATACGCCCATAGCGAAGATTTATCTAAAAGACCTCTTTCGGTATTTTATGATAACAATAAAGATTTACTACATTCGTGGGTTGAGTTTTTTGACCCAAAATTTGGTTGGGTTGAAATAGACCCTACTTGGGGCCAAACTTCGGGGCTAGATTTCTTTTCAAAAGTGGGCGTGAATCATATTATATTTGTTAGAAAAGAAGACCCAAACTATCCTCTCCCCCCCGGAGTATATAAAGACGCAGGCAGTAACAAAAAGTCGGTTGTAATAACCTTTGGGAACGATACTTTGCTAACGGAGAATATAGAGTCAATAGACGATTTAGTGGATAAAAAGCATAAATTAAATTTGCCGATTACGGGTTTAATTATTCTTTTATCAGCGCCTGCGCTGTATATGATTTATCTTGTTTTAAAAGGGATTCTAGGGGACCCGCGAAAATAATTTCTCCGCCTTTTAAACCTCCTTTGGGACCTAAATCTATAATATAATCCGCGTTTTTAATTATATCCAAATTATGTTCTATAACAATTACCGTATTTCCTTGGTTTACAAGCCTTTTAAGAACGGATAAAAGGTGCTCTAAATCAGCAAAATGCAAGCCTGTGGTTGGTTCGTCCAAAATATAAAAAGTTTTGCCCGTTTGCTTTTTGCATAACTCCGACGCTAACTTTACTCTTTGAGCTTCACCACCGCTTAAAGTTGGGGCGGGTTGACCCAATTTTATATAACCTAAACCAACATCGCGCAAAGCAAGAAGTTTTTGTTGTATAGCGGGAAAATTCTCAAAAAATCGCAAAGCTTCAATTACCGTAAAATCCAAAATATTCGCAATGTTTTTGCCTTTATAAGAAACCTCCAAAACCTCGCGGTTATACCTTTTGCCTAAACAAGCCTCGCAATTAATGTAAACATCGGGCAGAAACTGCATTTCTATTCTTATCTGCCCTTCACCTTGGCAAACTTCGCACCTTCCTCCTTTAACATTAAATGAAAAACGGCCCGCTTTGTACCCGCGCATTTTAGATAGAGGTGTGGCGGCGTATAAAGCTCTTATTTCATCAAAAACTTTAATATAAGTTGCGGAATTGCTACGAGGAGTTCGTCCTATGGGCGATTGGTCTATATCTATTATTTTGTTTATGTTCTCAATACCCAAAATACCTTTGTTCGCTCCGGGCTTTTCGTTGTTTTTCAGCCCAAATTCCTGCCTTAACTGTCTTAACAAGGTTTCGTTAACAAGCGAAGATTTTCCACTACCAGACACACCCGTAACGCAAATAAATTTTCCCAAAGGAAAAGAAACATCAATATTCTTTAAATTGTTATGAGTACACCCTAAAATAACAAGCTCCTCCTTTTTAGAAAAGGTAGAATTATTATCTAAATGCTGTCCAACCTTTTTCTTACCACTTAAATATTGTCCGGTTAAAGATTTAGGGTTTTCCATTATTTGTAAAGGAGTTCCCTGCGCAATAATTTCTCCGCCCAAATCTCCCGCTAAAGGCCCAAAATCAACAACATAGTCGCTTGCCAACATTGTTTGCGCGTCGTGTTCAACCACTATAATGGTATTTCCCAAGTCTCTTAATCTTTTTAAGGTTTGAATAAGTTTGTTATGGTCTCGCGAGTGCAAACCTATGGACGGCTCGTCTAAAACATACAGCACTCCCGAAAGACCGCTACCTATTTGCGAGGCAAGCCTTATTCTCTGCGCTTCGCCCCCGGCAAGACTACCTGCACAGCGGTCTAATGACAAATAATCAAGCCCCACATCCAGTAAAAATTTAAGCCGAGAAACCGTTTCTTTAAGAATAGGTTTGGCAATTTCCCGTTCTTTGTTACTTAATTTTTGGTCCAACAAAAGATTTCTTAGCCACTGAAAAACCTCGTCTATAGACATTGTTGTTAATTCCACAATGTTTAAACCTTTAATAGTAACCGACAAAGCCTCTTTTTTTAATCTGTTCCCGTGGCAAGCGGGACAAGGTTCTTTAACCATATACTTATCTATCTCGTTTCTTATAAAATCCGACTCGGTTTCTCTATACCGTCGTTCTAGGTTTGGTATAATACCCTCAAAACGGGCGTTGTACCCGCCTAAACGGACTTTTTCTTTTAAACCGTATAGTAAAATCTTAACCTCTTTCTCGTCTAAACTTTTTAGCGGTTTTTTTAAATCTATATTATGTTTTTGAGAAACTGTCTCCAAAAGTCTAAATGTCCACGATTCCCTATTTTCCACCGTATGCGCCCAAGGAAAAATACCCCCCTCCAAAACGGACAGGTTAGGGTTATAAATAAGCTTTGGGTTTATTTTTAGCTGGGTTCCCAAACCTTGGCATATAGAACAGGCTCCTTGAGGAGAATTAAACGAAAAAAGACGAGGCTCCAGTTCTGGCAAAGATATATTGCAGGAAGGACAAGCAAAAAGTTCGCTAAAAAGGGTATCTGCCATTTTTTGAGGATATTCGGGAAACTCAAAAGAGGCGTCTTTTACTTGTGAGGATATAACAAAACCGTTGGATAATTTTAGAGAAATTTCCACAGATTGAGCTAATCGGTTTTTTAAGATATTAAGGTCGGCTTCTTTAATTTTTGGTTCTAAAATAACTTTATCCACCAAAACATCTATAGAATGTTTGTTAGTTTTTATAAGAAAAATATCCTCGTCTAAATCTTTAACAGTTCCATCCACGCGAGCTTTTCTAAAACCCTGTTTTTTTAAGGTATTTAAAAGCGAGGAAAATTCGCCTTTTTTTTCTCTTATAATCGGCGAGAAAATAATTATTCTCCCCTTTTGTTCCAAAATACCGTCCACAATTTGGTCCACGCTTTGCTGGGATATTTCAGCATTGCAGTTGGGGCAATGAGGATGCCCAATACGGGCGTATAAAAGTCTTAAAAAATCGTAAATTTCGGTAACGGTGCCTACCGTAGAGCGGGGATTATGAGAAACGGATTTTTGGTCAATAGCTATAGCGGGGGACAACCCTTCAATACTTTCAACATCCGGCTTTTTCATAACGCCTAAAAATTGCCTGGCATACGAGGATAAAGATTCAACATATCGTCTTTGACCTTCGGCGTATATGGTATCCATAGCAAGGGAAGATTTTCCGCTACCGGAAACGCCTGTAAAGACAATTAACTTGTTTTTAGGCAAGGTTAGACTGATATTTTTTAAGTTGTGTTCGCAAGCTCCGCGGATAATAAGTTTATCCATAAACTTTAAATATACGGCAAATGTTCGGGGAATTCAAGGGATTAAAATATAAGCGGGAGCTTGCTGGCACCATAGACAGCAAACCCCCGCTCGGGAAGTCTCAAACTCTTTCAGTTAGCCCAGAAACCCGCCCGATCTCCGCGCCGCCTTTCGGATTGGAGCAACGAATCCCCAATGGCTGTCGTTGCCGCCGTTGTTCATAAGAAAGTCATCATCCCCGGGGATTCCTAGATGCACCTTGCGAGATGTCGCGGCGGTAACAGGAGACTGCCCCGAACCCAAAGACGCATGAACTGTCCCTGGTCCGGTTGGAGTCTGCACCGCTTTACAGGGAGAACACGGCCGTCCCATTATGTGGGGACACCCATCGCACATACTCACTTTCCACCTCCATTGATAACTCGCGGACAAGCCCGCGCTCGTCTATGGCAACTGTAAATAATCGCGCTTCCTCGCCCTCGTCTAGCATGGCGAGTTTGGAGATGCGGACAAGTACATTCCGCGCATTTCTGTCCCGCATTTGGAACAGTTGCCTCAACAGCCAATACAACTTTGGACATATTCCGCATATTGTATTCTCTCCTTTATTTTGGAAAA
>JAHIUT010000061.1 GCA_018817085.1 Patescibacteria group bacterium
AACTAGCGGAGATGGACAATATGTGGACGATTAGGGCAGAAGTACCCAAGCTAGAAACTGTTGGGATGTATCATACAGCTCTAATTGGACAACCGAAAGTACGGGAAGATATAATTGGAATTTTGCAAAGTTCTGATGAATAAAAACTCTATTTCTATTATAAACAGATCGTTGTTAATTTCGCTTTCTTTGACAGCGTCCTTTATGTGTTTATTTGTCTTTGGACTGCATCTAGCACGGATTGCTTATCTTTACGCTTTTGGCGAGCCATATGAAATGGGTTGGCTATTGCTCTACTCTATGGGGAAAATAACAGGCTTTATTTTCGGTTCCATGGGGACACTTTTATTTGGTATATTGGTTATGTATTTTGACAAGAAAAGACTACTTAAAATCTCTAAAGGACCATATCCCACGATTAAAATTTTTCTGACCTCTTACCTATTTTTTATTTTGGAGCTGTTTATTTTGTTGGTGATAATTAATACTTTAATACCCCCCTGCCCCAACTGCTACAAGTAATTAAAAAAGGGACTACCCCGAATCGGGGTAGTCCCTTTTTGTAATTTATGCTATTATTCTCTCCACATCGTCTATCGGGAAGGGCTTTTCAAACCAAAAAGGAGGCGGGGAAATGAATGTTAGTGTAGTGCAGGTTGGGGAGATTATTAAGCTATTTCGCGACGACGCGGACATCTCCTGGGAGCTTTTTTGCGGAGAGGAGAATCTTTCTGGTGAAGTTGTTGGCGAAGTTGCCCAAAAGGTGGGAGTTCCTCCGAGAGCGGTGTTGTTGGTATTTAAGTATGGGCATCTGCCCCCGAAAAAGTTGGCGCGGGCGTTTTCGCTGATTGGTCCCAGAACTTCGCCTGAAAAGGTGGAGAGTATTATGCGAAGGATTTCTCCCCAGTCGTGGGATTGGGATTGGGGTACGGGCAAGTAGAATAGATTTGGCGCGCAACTCCGCTGGCGCAAGGAAAGAAGTTTTTTCCTGCCCCAGCGGATTTTTATTTGTGGGATCCGCACCCCTAAAATTCCAAACGCTGTTCCTCCGCCCTTTCCGCTATTCCGCCTTGAAGGTGGGGCAACAATAAAGGTGTAGCAACAAACTTTTATATGGGGAATTCAAATTCTTTCCAAGGATTGTTGTTTTTAGACCACAAAGTCTTTACTTCTTTTATGTACTCAAAACCTTTCCCCTTTTTGCCTTTTTTAATCTCGCTAATGTACCCTCTACAAGCAATGTTAAAAGCCGCTTGAATATCTGCGTCTGTTACATAACCACAAAAGGGGCATCTATAAATATAACTGTTGCCGCGATTATGCAATTTTTGCTCTAAATTGCTTTCGGGAAGTAAAACTTCTGATATTGGTGGTCTTGCATAATCTTTTATCCAGCCCAAGGCAACTTTTCCTTTCACTTCTAGCTTATTGCTTTTGCTATCGTTGTCTGTACTTTTTCTCACAAATCCGCTCACTTTCGTGTTGTTTATATCTACAACAACCTTCCCCCCTTCTTTTGAAAAGGAGTATTTTTTATCTAAATCCAACTCAAAAGGTGTTCTAAAACATTTGATGCAGGTGTAGCTTGTAGCATACGAGGAGATATGGTTACCCATTAATTTGCTTCTTTCCCCCCATACTGCTTTTACAACAGCACGGTCTGCCCCGTTCTCTGGATAAACATCCGACACTTTCAATGACCTATAAATTTTAGCTATTTTGTTTCCCCCTGTTTCAAAATTGCTTATAGATATCTCATAAATTATTTTTGCGTTGTATTTTAAAGCCAAATTATGTATTTGGTTTCTTAAAGAGTGTATTGCCATTTCCCGCACGCGGGCAATTTTTGTGGACGGGTTTGCAAAGGTTGCCGCTTTTTGCCTTTCTTTAAAAGACTGTATATGCGTTCTTATTTTACGAAGGGCTGGATCAGTAATAAAACCCTTTTCAAGAATCTTAATTTTGTTATCGTCTACTTTCATTGCAACATAGGCAACACCAAATTCCCCCACATCCAAACCTAAATAAGCTGTCCTGTTTTCAATTTCTTCTGCTCGCTGTTTCCGCTGTTTCTGATTTGCAACAGGTTTTAAATCAAAAGGCATTGAATAATACACTTTTTGGTCGTTTTCCTCTTTTTCAAAAACGGGTTTCATTTTCTCTTTATCCCATAAAATTTTCCATTTTTCCTCAAGTATTAGGCAGGGTTCGCTCAACTCAATATCCATAGAATTCCACTTTTTAGTTTTGCAAAAAAGCCTGTTTAAAAATTGGATTTGATATTTTGAGGTTTTTATATGCCAAATAAAATCAGGAGAAACATATTCCCCTTTTGCGGAAGTAACATTTTTTTTACCCACAATTTTAAGACATTTTATTTTGCTTTCTCGTTTAGGTTCCTCTCCCCTTATTAACACACCCCATTTGCGAGAAAAGTCTTGCGTTTCTTCTTTTTTATCCTCTTGAATACAAAGCAAAGGAAACTTCTTTTCGCTGGCAATTGTCTGTATAACATATCTAACAACAAAGGTTTCTCTAGTGTATAAAGTTACAAAACCTTTAATCTCACTTGCTATAAAACTGAAAATAACTTTGTTTAAAGAGTAGCCTTCTAACTCACCTCCAAACCTTTTTATAAAAGCGGACGCCTTTGGGAAAAGAGGCATATCATAACGAGAAAAATCTACTTTAAGAGATTTATTAAGAGTTAAAAGCCACCCCAAAGTAAATTTATACACTTCCACAAAGTCTGCCACCTCGTTTGGGTTAAGGGTTTTCCAATCTAAATCAATCTTGTACTTATCAATAAGGTAGCGAAATGTTTCTGGTGGGTTAGATATTTCTATAGGTAATTCTTTGTTGTTTATGCTCTTTTCTCTTGGATGTTTGTAGAAAACCTCGTTGAATTTTGGCAGGTTGCCATTATTATATTTTTTGAGTATTTGTTCGGTAATTTGGTTAAACTTATTATAATTAAACGCCCTGCTCTTATATTTTTTATTAAGCTTTTCAAGCTGTTTTTTTACATATTCTTCTGTTATTAAGGAAAAATCTTGTTCCTTTGTGGTTTCAAGTTTCTCTAGTATATCTGCAAGGATTTTTAATCCGATATCTATTGCGGGTAGAGAAGAGTTAACAATTTTTTGATATCTTTCTTTTTTAGCATCGCCAAAAAATCTTGACATATTGTGCAGTTTTTTGTACAGAGCATTGTACTTTTTGCTAACATCCTTATCCTCTTTTTTCTCTTTCTCTGTTTGGATGCTTTTTTGATAAGCGGTGTTTAGCAAACCTTTAAAATCTGCCAACAAGAATTGATAAAGTTCAAAATCGTCAATTGCGATTTTATCCCCAACAAGCAGGGTTTCCAAAAGTTTAAGCAAAACTACCCTTTGCTCGGTTAAATCTCCTTTCATAGTTTTTGTAAAAGGATCGTCTTTAATTACTTCTATTTTTTCAATATCTTTCCGCAAAGTTTTTAAAGCTTCTCTGTGCTCTTCTAAATCCTCTTTGATTTTTTCCAACTGCCCCCTATAGTTTGAGAACCACGATTTAAGCTTTCCTCCTATAACCATTCTATAATCCGCCCAAGAATTAGAAAGTTTGGGCAAACCCAATTCTTTTGCCCTCCTACTCAAAAACTTTAACCGTTCTTCCAACGCCTCTTTTTTGTCGGACCATTTTGGACACATTTCTACAACGGTATCTACAAGATTTTTTACTTCGCCTTTATAGAGTATTGCAAAAACCTCGTTAAAATAATTGGAAAAAGCCGAAAAATTGTTATCTAATCCTAGCAAACTTTCTGGGTTATCCTCGATATTCTGCACTCGTTCAAGGCATTTGTCTAAAGACAAATTAGGGTTGAATTCCAAAGAAGGGTTTATATAAAAGGTAAATTTTGGTGAAAGTTTAACACCTTCGGAAAAGGAGGATATTTTAATATTGAACTCCTTTTCCCAGTAAAGCCTTTGCTCTTTTGACGGAATACTTTTTCCTTTAACAATAAGAGCCTGGCTCCATCTGTCCACACAGGCAAGGACATCTGTATTATCCCAAAATTCCTCTTTAAAACATTTCAAAAAGCGGTTTCGCAGGCTTTTGTGGGTACTTAAAGAACGAATTCCTGTATTAAGAATAATTGTAGCTATAACTTTTTCTCTATCTAGCTTGCTTTTTAATTTAAAATCTATCTGCTCAAAGATTTTCTCTGTTGGAAGTATATCTCTTTCCAATTTGCGTACTAAATTTATTAGTAAGTTACTTTTGCTTTGCCAAATTACTCCTGCGCGCAAACTGTCTATCCAAAAATCTACGAGACTGTACATATTGGGATTTTTATTGTAGCTGGATATGTTTAGGGGACCTACTAAATGTTCATAATCCCAAACTATTTTTTCTGAAAAAGAATCCAATTCTTCTTGGGTGGGCGGTTTTAGGGGATATTTAATAGAGCGAATGGCGGACTTTCCCGTATATTCCAACCGCTTATTATGTAAAGTATACCCTGTTAATTTTTTACTCATTACCTTATACCAATAAAATCGGAAAAGGGTAGAAGGCAAAAGTCTTTCGACTGGAAACCCTTTATCCCCGATACTTTCGGAGAACTATTGCTGATGAAATGCCTTTATCCCCGATACTTTCGGAGTATTGGTAAGCGTCTGTGGCCTTTATCCCCGATACTTTCGGAGTTGTATCTCTAGCTGACTGCCTTTATCCC
>JAHIUT010000062.1 GCA_018817085.1 Patescibacteria group bacterium
AGGGTGGAAGAAAGGAAGGAAATGAAAATGTCTTGGAGAGCGCCTTGCGCAATAACCCGCCACGCCAACAGTCTCGGCCACTGGGCAGCGAGTTGGTTGGGTTGCAAGGGGAGGGTTCGCTCGTCCTAAATCCAAAAATGGACGACGATCCGCCAAGGCGCTAACAAAAATGCCCACCCGCGCGGGGGTGGCGAGCTGAAACGCGCTCAGAAAAATCCGCGTATCGCGGTTCGCAACGACGGAGAGGGGCCTCCACGATCAGAGGATGCCAGCACCAAGACTTTTCTAGAAGGTTTTGGGCAGCGGTGTTCCGGGTTGCTCCTCTTCTCGTTGCGCAGGTGTTCGGCAGGTGGACGGGAGAAGGCTGTTGTTTGTTTAGCCATCGCGCACGACCTAGCGCATCCCGTCCGTCTGCCAACGGTGATCTGGAGTGGAGAAGGAATCCAGCGCGGGCGTTACCTCGGCTTTTGCCCAGCTAACCCCAGCGTTCTGCGCCTTCTCCACTCTGCTCCATTTTCTTTTCACAAATCTGCAAAGGAGAGACTTACAAAGTAAGGAGGTAGGGCCAAGCTTTTGGGACAATCCTTTGCAGGTTTGTGGGAATGAAAGATGGGAAAATTCATTCCGAATAATTGTCGGGTTATGATGCCGCAGCTACAGGTGGTTTTGTAGCCGCGAGGCTTGTCCTCGCCAATTAGATATATTGGTAATTAGGACAGACTATGAAACAAGTCCGAAAGATATTTTGGGTTTGTTTTACTGCCTGTGTCCGCGTAGCTCAATGGATAGAGCGGGGGATTTCTAATCCCCTTGTTGCAGGTTCAAGTCCTGCCGCGGATATTTTGCAACCAGTGCATCTCCCAAAGGGAGAGAGTGGGTTAGCTTTCTCCAAAAGGAGAAATTAATGTCCAAAAGACATTAATGGGTTGCCCACGGCCCCTGGTTGCAATCAAAAATTATCTCGGGAAGCGCGCGGATCAAGTGTCTGTACTGATCGGGCGACGCGCGGTTTTCGAGTGTTCCTAGAGCCGGTAACGATTTGGTTGTTGGGGGTTTGTCCTTTGGACTTACCTATTTTCCCAACTACCTGCGTTACCGGCTTTTTCATTTTTAAAATCCATAGGGGTGCTGACCCTAAAGGGTCAGACCCCAATAAACCGAACTAGAGCGGGATTATACCCGATAAGGGTTAATCCCGAATGGAAAGAAACTCTTGAATTTATTTCCTCTTTTGTTATTATCTTCAAAGTATGGAAAAAAACTACGAAATAATGTTAATATTAAAAAAGGATTCTTCGCTTGCCGAAAAAGGCGTTTTTCTAAAAGAATTCACTGAACTCTTAAAACCTTTGGAAGGCAAAGCAAAGAAAGAAGACTTTTGGGGTTTGAGGAGATTTGCGTACCCTATTAAAAAAAGCGAAGAGGGGGTTTATACAGTAATAAACTTTGAATGCCCCGCGGATAAAATAAAAGAACTTGAAAGAAAGCTAAAGTTGGAGAAGGAGATTGTGAGGTATATGGTAACAAGCTCAAATGACAAAAGTCAAAATTTAACAAAGGAGACTCCTTTGAAAAAGGAGTCTCCTTAGATAGCTTTGAGTTGTTATTTGAACTTTGATATTTGAGTTTAGTTAATAGGGTTTTGCTAAATTGTTTTTGATTAAACCTTAATCATAAGCTGTTTAGCAATAATAAAAAATGTCCCGAAGCATAAACAAAGCGATTATCCTAGGAAATTTAACTAGGGATCCCGAAATGAGGTATACACCTCAAGGCTCTGCTGTAACTAGTTTTGCTGTAGCCACAAACAGGCAGTGGAATACCGAAGATGGGTCCACAAAAGAAGCGGTGGAGTTCCATAATATTGTGGCTTGGAATAAATTGGCGGAAATATGTTCCCAGCTTCTTAAAAAAGGCGCTAAAGTGTATATTGAAGGCCGACTCCAAACCAGAAATTGGGAAGACGATAAAGCCGTTAAACACTATAAAACCGAAATTGTCGCTGATGATATGATAGTTCTCACAAGCAGAGGATTTTCTGAAACGGGAGGGACGGGATCTTTGCCTGTAAAGACTGTTCCAGCTGTTAATGCGGAAAATAAAACTCCTCCCGCAAAAGAATCTGCAGGAGAGGCAAGCGCGTCAAAAAATGAAAAGGATGCTGACAAAGGCGAAGTGAAACCATCCAAAGACGAGGCAGAAGAAGTAGTGGATACGGATGAAATGCCGTTTTAGTATATGGCGAAACAAAAGAAGAAAAAACAATTTAAGAAAAATATAACTTATAAAAAAGTTAAAGCGCGAATAGGGGAAATTGATTACAAAAAACCCTCATCTTTAACCAAATTTTTAAGTTCCAGATTCAAGATTTTGTCGCGCCAAAAAACGGGAGTGTCGGCGAAAATTCAGCGGAAGGCTACCGCGGAAATAAAAAAAGCTCGTGTTATGGGGCTTTTGCCGTTTACGGAGAGACACAGCATATAAATAAAAATTCAAAACTCAAATGACAAATGACAAATCAAATCTAAAATTCAAAGCTCAAAAAGTCTTTAGACATTTGAATTTTGTCCGCCAGCTGGCGGATTGAATTGAATTTTGAGTTTTGACATTTGAGTTTTACTATGCCTCTTCTTTGCTACATTACGCCGTATAGTTTAATAGCTGTTCTAGATGGCGACAAAATTGCCCGCGTAAAATTTCCATACCCCGTTTTTATAGATAATTATTCCGATGTATGGCGTTATGTTTATAATGAAGCGCTATCCCAACTAGGTTTAAAAGAACCGCCAGAAACTCTTGTGGTTTGTAATTCCGAAGATGGTTGGTATTCTCGCATAAAAGGCAAGTCTTTAAAAGTAATTTCCGCCCAATCAGCTTTTTCCAAATTTAATATTCCGTTAGTTTATTTGGGCGAGAAAAGGTTTTATTATCCCGGCGGGGTTTTGGAATTTAATATAAATCCGGGAAAAATCTTTAAGTGGTTTGATTTTGAGGAAGCGGACGCGAATGTAGAAAATTTTTTTCAAAACAGATTTTTGTATGGACCGAGTTTTGTGGAAAATGTTTGGGAAAAAACTTTTCATAACGCGCTTTTGCGAGAAAAAATGCAGTTTGCTTTTAAAAACATCCCCCCAGAATTTTTTGAAACCGTGGGCGAGCTTTATTTGTCGGGGGAATCTTTATATAACTACGACAATTTGCAGGAGTTGTTACTAACTTTTTTAGATTCCATGGCCGTATCGGGTTTTTGGCGTATGTATTTTGACGAGAAGTCGGTTTTGGGGCCGTTAGCCGGGCTTTATTCTCAAAAAAAGGGCGTCGCTTTGGAATTTCTAAACGAATACAAATTTAAGCATATCGCGGATGTTTTTGTGGTCCCGTCCGTTCCTTCAGCTCAAGTTATATTTAGCGACGGCAAAAAGCAGGTTTTGAACTTAAAACAAGAGGGTATCCATCTAATACCTTCAATGGGCGAGGAGGAGTTAACTGTTAATATTAAATTAAAGAAAGGGGATTTTGAAAAAAAGATTGTGAAAAGCGTATTTGGAGTGGTTTTTGATACCAGAAAAAGACCATTAGCATTTTCGGACTCGCGCACTGAACGACTTACGATGCGGGACAACCTAAGAAAACAGGTGAGGGGGTGGGAGGGATGAGAACTTTAATAATAAAAAAGTACAAACAGAATAAAACCAGCTTTGTGGAGCGGAAGCTACCTGTTGAAGGGGATGTTTTGGTTAAAGCGGGGGATGTTGTTAAGAGCTTTTCAAAAGTGGCGGAATGTTTGTACAGTGAAAAATCTCAAGAAATAGCTTTTGAAGGAGAATTTATTAAAAAAGAGGGCGACAAGGTTTTTGCGGATGAGGTTTTGTGGGTTTTGAAAAAAGGGTTTCTAAAGTCCAAAGAAGGTAAAGCGCCGTTTTCCGGGATAATAGCGGAAGTTAATCTGGATAAAAAATCCTTTATTATAAAACGACCTCAAAGGGATTATTCGCTAATTGCCGGCGCGCCGGGAAAAGTTAAGGGGGTGGTTGAAAATAGGGCGGTATTAATAGAAACTACGGCTCTTGAAGTTTCGGGGGTTGCGGGAAGAGGAGAAGATGTTTCGGGCGAGCTTTCGGTTTTGGGCAGTTATAAAGATATAGGGAGCGCGGAGATTGATAAAAGTTATGCGGGTAAGATTTTGGTTTGCGGGTTTTTAAATTCTTATGTGTATTCAAAGGCAAAATTTTTTGGGACGCTTGGTTTTATTTGCGGGGGAGTAGATTACTCTTTATATGAAAGTTTACCATTAACCCCGTCCTTAATTGTTACTACGGGATTTGGGCAATTGTCTATGGACCCGATGCTTTTTAATTATCTCAAGAGCGTTGCGGCGCGGTTTGTTGTTTTAAGACCGGCTATTTGTCAGATTATAGTTCCCGAGGAAACGGAGCTAAAATGGGCAAGGGGGATTGATGGGGTTTATACAGATGTAAAGGAGGGGCAGATAGTTCAAATATTTGCTCAAAATTTTTACGGCTTAACCGGAACGGTGGTTGGTCTGGATAAGGATAAGGTGAAAGTGGAAGTTTGGGAAGAAGGAAAAATTTTAAAACTTTACCCCGAAAGCATTGGCGTTATCGCAAACCCCTAACCAAAGTTCCTCTTGACAAACCTGCAATAATAGCATTACTATTATTGCAATAATTGTATGAATAGTATGGGACATTACATAAAAAGGGAACTGGAAAAAAAGCTTGTGAGCTGGCTACCCGAAAGGGAAATAATTGCTATATGTGGTCCGAGACAATCAGGGAAAACCACTTTAGTTAAAAAAATTGCCGAAGACCTTAAGTTGTCGGGAAAAGAGGTGTTTTACGCCAGCTTTGAGGATACGGAAACGCTTTTATCCTTTATTAGGGCGCCAAAGGAGTTTGTTTCTCTGCATATGGGGGGAGGAGATAGAACATTTTTCATTTTTGATGAGTATCAGCTTGTTCCAGGTGGGGGAAAAGTGTTAAAGCTTCTTTTTGACCTTTTTGAGGAAGCAAAGTTTATTATTACAGGGTCATCAAGTCTTAAGATAAGGGATCTTGCGGAGAATTTAGTAGGGAGGGTGATATTTTTTGAGCTTTATCCATTAAGCTTTTCGGAGTTTTTATCGTGCAAGGACGGGGTTGTTTATAAAAAGCACGAAAGCCTGCAGACGGCTTTTACAGAATTTTTATTTAGTGGGAAATTTGAGTCCCAAACGCTTTTGTACGAAGATACATCTCTTAAGCTTTTTGAGGAGTACGCAATTTATGGGGGGTATCCCGCAGTGGCGTTGTCCGAAAGGCAAAAGTCTGAGGAAAGACTACAGTCTTTTATAAACACATATGTGGAAAGGGATATAGTAAAGCTTTTGAAAATTGGGAATTACTTGGATTTTAGAAATTTTGCGCAGTCTTTATCTTTGCAGATTGCTAATTTGATTACTTACTCTTCGTTTGGGAGCGAGCTGGGATTGTCTTTTAGAGAGGTTAGAAAATTTCTCTCGGCGCTGGAAGAGACTTATGTTGTAAAATCTCTCTTGCCCTTTTCAAAGAACAGGGCTACGGAGATAAAGAAGTCTAGGAAGGTTTATTTTATTGATTTGGGGTTGAGGAACGGGCTTATTGGAGATTTTAGAGCGCTGGAAATGCGTCAGGATAAGGGGGCTCTTGCGGAGAATTTTGTTCTGCAAAATCTTATTTACCGACCCAGTACTTCCGATGTTAGGTACTGGAGGACGAAGCAAGGAGCAGAAGTTGATTTTGTGCTAAAAATGCAGGGGGAGTTGGTGCCGATAGAAGTGAAATTCCAGAATATGAAAAAGGCGGAAATATCCAAGAGCTTAGTCAGTTTTATTAATCTGTATAGCGTAAAGCGGGCGGTTGTCTTAACGAAAAACTTTTCTGGCACGAGGCTCTTTGGAAACGCGAGAGTAGCTTTTTTTCCAATTTATTCGGTTTAATTTAATAGCCATCGTCATTGCAAGTAGTAGCTGTCCTTCTCGCTTTTGGAAAATTATTTCACCCGCATTTCCCCGTTCTTAAAACAACCCTTGACATATAACCTGTAGTGTGGTATAATGGAATTATTGAAATTGGTTTAGGGGTCGACACCCCGAAGGGGTTCGTACCCCAATTGGAATTTTGCAGATAGCGAAGTGAAGGGGAGGAGAATACCCATTCGGGACTAACCCTCCGCCAGCTGGCGGACTGGGCGGGTATAGTCCCGCTCAAGTGCGGTTATATTTCTGGCCTTTACTTCGCCGTCTGCACGGACGAGCGGAGCCATCTTAGCCCTTTTCTTTTTCTCGAAGGTTGTTGTTGACTTGGATAGGTTGGGAAACTAGACTTGTATTTGATGAATATAGAAATTGATCAGTCTGGGAAAATTGAAGCAACGAATAGGAAAACTGTTGTGGCTTTTAGCAACAGTAGACACCGTTCAGTTTCCCTATCGTCTAAAGATAAAAAAGTATTGCAGAAGTTTTTTAGAGAGGCGGGAAAGCCGGAAATGTTCATTTATAGAGTGTTTGCAATACTGTGTTTTTATTTGATTAAGGAGGATATAAAGAAAACAGACTCAATAACTATAGATTTGGAATATTTAGGAAAAGAATCAATAGTCAAAGATTTAATTTTAAGTTTGATAAGAAGGAATAATCCTAGTTTTGATAAATCAAAAATAAAGTTTTCTTCTATAACAAAGAAGTCAGGGGCTCATTGGGAAGCTTATGAAGTTTTTAAGGGGAAGAGAAAAGCAAACAAAGATTTAAATTATAAAGATATCCTAAAGTATATTATATAAAAAAAGATCGGGCGTTATTTGGCTAGGTAAGCGAGAGTTTTTCATCTCGGGTTGCTAGCCCCCCCGATCATTTGGTTAAAGGATACCACTAAATTAAACTCCTGTCAAGCGTTTTTTTGTCTCCTTGAGTTCAAGGTTGAAGTGCCCCACTGCTTGTCATTGTATAAAATAGTAGTAATTTATACAATGACAATGTACAAAAGGCAAATTTAGAAAACTACTTTGCCAATCTTATCACCTTCTTCAAAGGAGAATCCTATCAACAAACCCGATTAGCCCTTTTCTTTTTCTCGTTTAAATGTATTTTTGTATTTCTCTTTCTAAACTCTTTTCAAAGTTGTGGATAATTGTCCAATGACTTTTGGGTAAAAATTGTTTAAGCTCTCTCTCAAAATTTATATCCGTTTTTTTAATTAGTTCTGAAACTTTGAGCAAGGTGTTTTTTTGTTGCGCGGGCAGGATGTTTGCCCTTAGGATAAAGTAAAAATCGTAAAAGTCGCGCGGTTTCTTGCGGCTAAGCAAAGCTTGTATCTTTTCGGTTATCAGCTGGTCCTGCGCCAGACTAACAAGGTTATATGGCGGGATGAGGTCGCTTACCACAGTAATCGCCTCGCCGCTTTTTTTAGTCCCTCTAAAAGAGATTTGCAGTAATATCTCAATGCTTTGCCCGTTGTTAGAAAAGGAGATCTCTGCCAAATATCCGCCGCTTGTAGGTTTGGCTTCTTGGATGTCTGCAACTATTCCTTCTCTGCCGATTTCGTAGAGTGTTTTCAAAAGCGGTTGTTCAATAGCAGATTTTGTTTTAACAGGAGAGCTAAAGTCTAAATCTTCGGAGAAACGAGGACTCTTGTAAAGAAGATGCAAAGCGGTTCCTCCTTTAAAATAAATGTTGCTGGTTTGCGGTTGTTGGTAGAAATACGATAGAAAAATATGCTGAAAATATTCCCGCTTAACATTCAGTTCTGTGGTTTGATATTTACTGGCAAAATCTTTGATTTGTTCGTTGGTTATCATGGCAGTATTTTTTTTGCAAATTCAATTAAGGCGGCTCGTTTATATAACTTCGCATAGTTTTTTAGCTTTATTTTATTGATTTTAGAGAGGTTAAACCTTTCGTTGTAAGGCTTTTTTCCGAGAACAACAAAATATAGATAGTCGGCTAACGCTTTTTCGGGTTCGGCTATAAGAAAACATTCTTTGTTGTTTCTCACCAATTTGTAGCCGGTATAAGCGGCGGTTTTAATTTTTTGATATGTAAAAACCCTATTGGTGACTGTAAAAGTTCTGGTAGGTTTGGTGGTGGCGTTTGTAACTTGGTAAGGGGATTCCGGGATAATATTATGAAAATAAAGCGCGTATTCAAACGAAATATAGGAAGGTTGGTATAAACGGTTGGCGATTTTTTCTTCCGAAGGCGCATCGGTTTTAAGAGCGTAAAGACCTTTTTTAAGGCGGAGAAGAAACCCGCGCTTGGTTTCCTCTTCAAGAAAATACTTTGTTTGGTTAGAATTGGTATCAAAAAGCCTGCTGAATTCCAGCGGTGTGAAAATAGAAAGCTCTTGTTTCAGCAACAATTCCCTCGCAAAAAATGGTTTCGGTAAAGTGTTCATACATGCCCCTTTCTGAAATCATTTTATGTATTTTTGTAACCCGCGTCAATAAGAAATTTTCTTTGAGAATACGGGAAGATAGAAAAAATTGATAATTGAAAATTAATATCTTTTCCTTTATTATCTTTTTATGTCCGCTTTAAAAACTTTGCAAAAATTCTACACCGTCCTTTTTGTATTACTGCTTTCAGTAGGCCTTTTTACCGGCGGTTACTATTTCGGCAGACGCGGGTTTGATATTGCGTATCAAAAAACCCCCCCAGTTGTTCGGGTTATAAATAAGGATAATGGACCCAAAGATGTGGATTTTGCCCAATTTTGGGAAGTGTGGGATTTAATAAATAAGGAGCATATAGACCGCCCCTTTGACCCTCGCAAACTTATGTATGGCGCTCTAAAAGGTTTAACCTCTGCGGTTGGCGACCCTTACACCTCTTTTCTGGTTCCCGTGGAAAACGAATCTTTAAGCAGTTCCTTAAATGGGGAATACGAGGGCATTGGCGCGGAACTTGGTATGAAAGACAACCAACTTATAATTGTTGCGCCTTTAGACGGCAGTCCCGCTCAAAAACTTGGTGTTCGTTCGGGCGACAAGATTATTAAAATAGACGAAAAAGACACGGTGGGTATAACCATAACAGAGGCGGTTAGCAAAATCCGCGGACCCAAAGGACAAGGGGTTACCCTAACTTTGAGAAGGGGAGAAGACGAGTTTAATTTAACCATCCTCCGCGATAAAATTGTGATAAAAAGCGTTGTTTGGGAAGATAAGGGGGACGGTGTAGTTTATATTCGCCTTTCGCGGTTTGGCGAGAAAACTCCGCAGGAATGGAATGAGGTTATATCTGATATGTTACCCAAAATGCCAAATCTTAAGTCCATTATTTTGGATTTGAGAGGAAATCCAGGAGGTTTTTTAACCGGTAGCGTGTATGTGGCAAGCGAATTTATTGAAAAAGGGGTGGTTGTAAAACAGGTTATGGCAGACGGAACAGCTACTAGTTTGGATATGGACAGACGAGGCAAACTTTTAAAATATCCGGTAGTGGTGTTAATTGACCAAGGTTCTGCGTCGGCGAGCGAAATTTTAACATTGGCGTTACAAGATTATGGGCGCGCGGTAACCGTTGGCGCTAAAAGTTTTGGAAAAGGCACGGTGCAAGACGCGCGGGATTTCAAAGACGGTTCGGGGGTTCATGTAACGGTGGCGAAATGGCTTTCTCCCAAGGGTATTTGGGTTCACAAGGTAGGTATAACACCGGATTATTCTGTGGAAATAACGGAGGAAGATGTAAAGAATTTTAGCGACCCCCAGCTTGAGAAGGCGGTAGAATTGGCGAAAGGGGGGGGGGCGAAACTCTAAACAAATCTGTAAGTTGTTGATAAAGGATTTCCATAGATAAGAATATATCTCAAAACGCAAAACTCAAATGTCAAATCCACATGTCAAAACCTTAAATTTGAAAGAATTAAGATTTGAGATTTACGCTGTGGATTTGAGTTTTGACATTTGACCTTTGAGTTGTGGTTTTTTTGATAAAATACTACTATGTACAATAATCCTTCTATAACAGAAAGAATAGACTCCTCCCGTGTTATTATGGAAATCCGCGCCGGAACGGGCGGAGACGAAGCCTCTTTGTTTGCGGGGGATTTGTATCGGATGTACACAAAATTTGCTCATAACCAAGGTTGGAAGGTTAAAAGTATTTCTAAAAATGTTTTTGAAGTAGCTGCGGGGCTTGTCCCCGCCAATTTATACGCTTTTTTAAAAAATGAATCGGGGGTTCATCGTGTTCAGAGAATCCCCGTTACCGAAAGAGGGGGGCGTGTTCACACTTCTACCGCCACAGTTGCAGTTTTGCCGGTGATAACAGATTTGTCTGCGGGCGGGGAATTTAATATTAATCCTTCGGATTTAAGGGTGGACACTTATCGCAGTGGCGGGGCTGGCGGGCAGAATGTGAACAAAGTTGAAACTGCGGTAAGGGTTACGCATATCCCAACGGGGTTAGTAGTGTCTTGTCAGGATGAGAGAAGTCAGTTTCAGAATAAGGAGAGGGCGCTTGAGATATTAAAATCCAAGCTTTTTTTAATGCAAACGGAACGGCAAAAAGGGTCAATGGACAAATTGCGGCAAAATCAAATTGGAACGGGGGACAGGAGCGAGAAAATAAGGACATATAATTTTCCGCAAGACAGGTTAACCGACCATCGTATCAAGAAAAGCTGGCATAATTTGGAAAAAATTATGGAAGGGGGGATTGAGCGTATACTGAGGGAATTTGCGAAGTAAAAGATGTCAAAACTCAAATGTCAAATGTCAAATAACAACTCAAAGCTATCTAAGGAGACTCCTTTTTCAAAGGAGTCTCCTTTGTTAAATTTTGACTTTCCCGCCTGCAACGCTTTGTGCCGCGCCCGAAACGCTTTCGCGTATGCGATGCGGGCGGGTAGCATTGCGGGCAGGTGACTTTTAACCTTTAACTTTTTTTACTCTCTTGCCCTCTTTAGCATATCTTTGAGGGTTTGAGGTTTTGGGGTTTTTTCTTTAGTGGTTTTTTCGGTTCTTTTTTGTAGCACTTCTTGATGAGCTTTTTTAATTTTGCTTATTTTTTCGGATTTTTTAACGAACTTTTCAACTCTTCCCTCGGTATCCACAAACTTTTGTTCGCCGGTATAAAAAGGGTGGCAGTTACTGCAGATTTCAACCTTAATTTCAGGAACAGTGGAACCGGCGGTAAAATGATTTCCGCAGGAACAGAATATTTTTGCCTCCTCGTGCCATTTAGGGTGAATATCTTTTTTCATACTTTGGACATTTTACTATCAAGCAGAGCTAAAAGTCAAAGACCAATTAGGGGGCAATGAATTTGATTATCATTGGGATTGCGTGGAGTTCAGCGCTTTTTGTGAGTATCGCTTCCGGATTCTACCGTCCCACTCTTATTGAGACGGGAGTTTTCTACCTTTTTGGGGGGGGCGGTGGTAGTCCCATTGATTTGGTTGGCATACCAAATTCGCCTTTTCATTTTTTGTCATAAATACCCAACACCCGGTGTTAGACTTAGGGGTCTGACCTCTATTTTTGATGTTCATAACCACGATTCCCAGTGTTATTATTATTGCGGCGAGGGTAAATACCGCGGTAATCCGCTCTTCCAAAAGCCAAAACGCAAAAGGCGCGGCGAAAATAGGGGCTATATATCCAAATACCGCAACTTCGCTAGATTCAATTTTTTCCATGGCGTATTCAAATAAATAATAAGCGACTACAGATGAAAGAATTGCCATATATAAAACCCCCCATAAAGCGGGAAAACTTAACGCTTTGTTGTAAACCTGCGGGTCTTTAAAATATTCCAAAAACGATAAGGGGGCAAAAGTTATTAAACCTGTTAAGAAAAGAAAGGTTGTTACCACCATAGGCGAAAAATGTTTGCGGTGGTTAAATATTTTTTTGGTGTATAAAGAAAAAGCCGCTCCCGCCAACGCCGCCAAAATTATTAGCAAATTTCCTTCAAAACCGGTGAGTTTTAAGTGTCCATTGGCTTTTATTGGCTCTACAATTAAAAGCATTGTTCCGAGCATAGTTATAATAAGCCCTGTTTTTTCGTTTTTGGTTATCTTTTCTTTTAAAAAAAGTACCCCCGCGGCGATTGTAAACAGAGGACCCACGCTTCCTATAAGGGTGCCTTCAAGGCTGGTTGTCCTTTTAAATCCTTCAAAAGTTAGTCCTATAGAAAGAGTTACGCCAAGAAGTCCCATTATGAAAAGATGTTTGAGGTATTTAGGAGTTAGGATTATGTGATTTTTTCTTATATCTAAAATAAGAATGGGAATAAGTATGGCGCACGCAAACAAGCATCTTGTAAATAAAAATGTGTAGGGTGGGATTTCGTTTAAGGTGGCTTTTATAACGGGTCCCGCAATTCCCCAGATAGCGGTGGCTGTTATTATGGCAAATATGGCTTTGGTTCGTTTTTGGGCAGGCGGCATAGTTTTGTTTTATTATATCATTGAGAAAGTTTTTAGTCTTTGATAAGATTGTAGAAATGTCAAAACTCAAATTGAATTTAACAAAGGAGTCTCTCCGCCAGCTGGCGGGGAAACTCCTTAGTCAAATATTGAAATGCTCATAAAAAACCTAAAAAACGGAAAATATAAAATAGAAAGTATGGGTGAAAATGGCAAAGTGGATGTTGTTATGGGAGAGGGTATTGTTGAAATAGAAGGGGCGCCTTTTGTAATTAATACGGCGGGGGAGTATGAAATAAAAGGTATTCATATTTATGGCGTAAACGGAGGCGAGGGTAAAACTGTTTTTTTGGCGGTTACGCAGGAGAGGATTAAAATTGCCTATATTAGTCCTTTAAAAGAGCCTCTTTCCCCAGAGCAGGTGGAGGAGCTTGCGGATACGGATATTTTGCTTACTTTTTTAACGGATGAGAATGTAAAAGCGCTTGAAGGCATTGACCCCAATTTATTTATCCCCATAAATTATTCGCCGGAGCTTTTGCAAAAATATTTTTCCGGAATGGCGGTTAGAACTGTGGATAAGCTTAATATAAAAAGCAAAGACGAACTAACCGAAGAGATGGAAATTGTAACTCTCTAACCCCCGAGGTTGGACATTTTATAGGTTTATGTAAGTTGCGGAAGCTGATAAAAGGGAATTAAATAGACATTAGTTTCATTTATCTGCTCTTTCAACGCCTTTCCTAAATGTGTTATGTATACATCTTGGGGATGATATGTTTTTATAAAGCTGTGGAGAGACCGCGATAATCTCACTTTATTCAATGTTGTGAATTTAGCCTCAATTGGAATTAACTTTGTCCCCGCATTAATTACAAAATCCACCTCGGCGTTGTCTCTAGTCCTCCAAAAGTTAAGCGAGGAGGGGGTGTTAAATAACGATTGCCGTAAAACATTAAAAACAAAGTTCTCAAACAAATGACCGCCGTTTAAATCTAAAACCGTATGTCCAAACAAATTAAGAATGTAATTCCTTAACCCTAAATCATAAAAGTAATAAACGGGGGTTTTGGAGACCTCTTTTCTAGTATTGCGAAAGTAAGGCGTAAGTTTCTTTAAGATAAATGTTTTTTCTAAATACCAAAGATAAAGTTTTACGGTTTTATGAGATAGTCCTATTGTGCTTGCTATTTCGGAAAAATTAACCATACCGCCAATTTGCGAGGATATGATTTTAACTAAATTTGAAAACTCTTCGGTTTTTTCCAAATTAAGGAGATATTTAATGTCTTTTTCAACATAACTGCGGTAAATTTCTCCCATTACAGCGTTTTTTTCCTCTAGTGTTTGAGAAAGAACTACTTTGGGATAACCGCCAAAAACAAGGTATTCCTTGAGCAAAGCTTGTGTTTTTTCTTGTTCCAGCGCAAAAAAGTTGTTAAGTCTGTTTTTGTAACGATATTCGGTTTTAAAATTTACGAATTCGTTAAAATTAAGAGTATTAAGCTCAAAAACTCTCTTTCTCCCCGCTAATGATTCATGAATTTTTTCTTTTAGTTCCAAACTGCCCGACCCTGAAACAATAAATTTATAAGGGAGATTACTGTCAAAAATGCCTTTTAAGAACAACCCCGCGTTTTCTTTTCGTTGTATCTCATCTATAAACACATACCCTTCGTTTTTTCCCAGCTCAAGACGGATCTTTTCTATTAAAGAGTTTTGAGAGATGAAAAATTTTTTGTCCGTTTCAATATCAAGATTGAGGAAAAGAGTTTTAAGCCCTTTTTTGTTTAAACCTTCTTGTATAACCCGCATTAAAAAGGTTTTGCCCGCTTGGCGGGGACCCACAATTAGGGTTATCTCCTTGTTTGTAAGATGTTTTTCCACGCTTTTTTGCAAGTCTCTTTTAATTTTTTTGCCCATATTCCCATTTTAACCCCGTTTCTTTGAATGTCAAGTTCCAGAAATTCGGTATTAAGGATTCTCCTTTGAAAAAGGTGAATCCTTTGTTTGATTTCATTATAGGGTTGGTTTATAATTTAGTTAATGAACTTTTTAAAATGGCACTACACCACCGCTTTTAAATATTTTGTGGCTATCCTCCACAACTATTTCGCTTTCGTCTTCCACTATTTTTCCATCCCCCTTTTACTAAAAACCCTATTTTGGCGGTTTAGACGGCTAGACCTTACCGAAAAAAAGCCCGGTTTTCATTTTGAAATCTGGCTTGGCAATATTATAGAAAATTTTGTTTCTCGCTTTATCGGCTTTATAACCCGCTTTTTTGTTATTTTCGCTGGATTTATCGCAATTCTAGGTTTTGGGGTTTTGGCGGTAATTCTTTTGTTGTCCTACTTGATTTTTCCTTTCATTACCCTTCTTTTTTATCTAAAGGTTAAAAGGGGAGGAAAAGTAAAAGTTTCAAATATAGCGGACTTTTTTAATTCCTCGTATGGACAGTTCTTTTTGGATAAATTGGGGGTGTCGTTTTTACAGCTTTGTAACACACCGTTGCCTTTTTCTCAGGGACCCCGCGATTCTTATATAGGAAATAAAGGAACGCTCCCTAACGAAACGGCAACGGGTATTACTCCACTTAAACAGGCTATTACGCCCCCGCCTGTCCAATTACCCCCAAGTGGAACAGACGCATTTTTTAGCGAACAGACTTTGCAGGGTGTTCTTCCTACGGAGTTTTTTTTGCGTTTGTGCGAAAATTGGGAGCCTCTTAAAAAATATCTAAAAGAAAACAATATTTCCAAAGAGGATTTAGACGAAATTGTTTCTTGGTACCAAAGAACCCACTCTTTTAAAGAAAAAGTTATGCGGTTTTGGGATATGGATAATTTGCTAAAAATCGGAAGCATTGGCAGTATTTTGAGTTTTGGCTATACCAATTTTTTAGACCAGTATTGTCTGGACATTACCGCTACTTACCAGAAAAGGTCGTACTACAGCTTGTATGGCAGGAAAGCGCAACTTAAACAATTAGAAGAATCTCTTTTGCAAAGCGAAGGAAAAAATGTAACTATAATTACCGGGGTTAAAGGGGTGGGCAAACATAGCCTAATTTACAATTTAGCCGAGAAAATAGATTTGCATCACATTCCCTTGAAGTTGCGAGATAAGCGAGTTTTAATGCTTAACACCGAAACATTTTTGAGCGCTTATAGCAAAGAAACTGCCCCCGCGAAATTTATTGAAATAATGGAAGAAGGCGGTCGCGCGGGCAATATTGTTGTGGTGGTGGACGCTTTTGAGAAAATATTGTCCGCAAAATACGGCGTTGACCTTTTTTCGGTGTTTGTTAAAGCTAAAAATTACGATTTTCCGCCTATTATCGGGGTTATGGAAATATCCTTTTTTAACGAAATCTGCGCTGGAAACGATATAATAAGCGACCTTTTTTCGGTGGTAAAGGTGGAAGAAACTAATGCGGAGGACTCTCTAAAAATTTTGGAAGATTTTGCAAACGAGGCTTTTTACAAGGATAAAGTGGTTATAACATTAAAAGCGTTAAGGGCTATGGTTGCTTTATCCAACAAGTTTTTAATAAACGAACCTAAACCCGAGAGGGTTTTGGCGGTTTTTAATCGCGTTTTAGCTTCAGTTTCTTCTAAAGATTATAAAATTGTTAATGAAGATTCGGTAAAGGAAGCGGTATCTAAAATGGTGGGGGTTCCGGTTGCGGGAAGCAAGGAAGAAAATGAAAAATTGTTGAACATAGCTAGCCTCATTCACGAAAGACTAATTGACCAAGAACCTGCTATAGAGGCTCTTTCTAAAGCATTGCGCAGAGTTAGAACCGGGGTTTCGGCAAGCAAACGGCCGTCGGGAGCTTTTTTGTTTTTAGGTCCTACTGGGGTTGGAAAAACCGAAACGGCTAAAGCTTTAGCGGACATATACTTTGGGGCGGAAAAGTATTTACTGCGATTTGATATGGCGGAATATCAGGGAGAGTCCGCTTTGGAACGGTTAATTGGCTTTTTTAAAGACGATAAGCCCGGGGCGCTTACTTCTACTTTAAAAAACAATCCTTTTGGCGTTTTGCTTTTGGACGAAATTGAAAAGGCGGAACGGGATGTCCTCAACCTATTTTTAACGGTTTTGGATGAAGGTTATATCACCGACGCTTTTGGAAACAAAGTGTCCGCCGAAAATTTAATTATAATAGCAACCTCAAACGCCGGGGCGGAGTATATTAGAACTTATATAAAGGAAGGGCGAGAAGTTGAAAAATTAAGCGGCGAGCTAACGGAATTTGTATTAAGAGAAAAAATATTCTCGCCGGAATTTATTAACCGATTTGACGCGGTGGTGGTGTATAAGCCTTTGTCAAACGAGGAAATAAAACTTGTGGCGGATTTAATGCTTAAAAGATTGGCGAAAAAGGTGGAACAGGAGAAGGGTATTGTAGTACAATATGCTTCTGGTTTAATGGACAAAATTATTCGCGAAGGATACGACCCGGTTTTTGGCGGACGGTCGGTAAGAAGGTATATTCAAGATGAGGTGGAGGACGCTATAGCGAGAGAAATATTAGAGAACAATTTTAAGTCAGGAGATGTTATTAGATTGTGAATTGTTGGAAAATGTCAAAGGTTACGAAGTAAGTTCGCTTGGCGAAGCCACATCTAAAAACTTTAAATCTAAATTCTTTGTTTTCTAGCTTTGAGATTTAAGTTGTGGTTTTGAGTTTTGCGTTTTGACATTTGAAATTAATATCGTGGAAATAAAACTTCCTCCTAATTCAATAGAAGCGGAGAAATCGGTTCTTGGAGCCGTTCTTATTGACAGCGACGCTATTATAAAGATAGCGGAATTTTTGCGTCCCGAACACTTTTATAAAGATTCTCACAAAAGCGTTTTTGAGGCGATTTTGGAACTTTACGAAAAAAGGGAACCTATTGACCTTGTTACCGTTCCCAATGTTTTAAAGAAAAAGAAAAGTTTAACCGAAGTTGGGGGCGTTTCTTATCTTAGCGAACTGGCTTCCTTTATGCCTACTTCCGCAAATATAGAAACTTACGCCCGTATAATTAAAGATTCGTATGTAAGGCGGCAACTCATTACCGTTGCGGGAAAAATAGGGGAACTCGGGTTTTTGGAAGAACAAGATGTAAACTATTTGCTGGACAAAGCGGAACAAGAATTGTACTCAATATCGCAGGACTATTTGAAGCAGGAATTTGAGCCGTTAAAAAAAGTTTTGGAAACAAGTTTTGACCGTTTAGAAGAATTGCATAAGCATAAAGGTATGTTGCGGGGGGTTCCTACGGGGCTAAAATCTTTGGACGCAAAGCTTAACGGGTTGCAAGATTCTAATTTAATTATTTTAGCGGCGAGGCCTTCGGTTGGTAAAAGTTCGTTGGCCACAAACATTGCTCAATTTGCGGCGGTAAAGCATAAGATGCCGGTTGCTATGTTTTCTTTGGAAATGAGCAGTGAGCAGTTAAGTGACAGAATGTTGGCGGCGCAGGCGGGGGTGGATGTTTTTAAAATAACCACGGGGAATTTAAGCGATGACGATTTTGCAAAGTTGGGAGAGGCTATGGGGGTTTTAGCGGAAGCGCCGATTTTTATTGACGACACGCCGGGCATATCCATAATGGAAATGAGAACAAAGGCGCGCCGACTGAAGTTGGACAAAGGGATTAGGCTTGTGGTGGTGGACTATTTGCAATTAATGCATGGCCGAAATTTGGAAAATCGGGTGCAGGAAGTTTCGGAAATATCGCAGTCCTTAAAGGGGTTGGCGAGGGAGCTTAATGTGCCGGTTTTGGCGTTAAGTCAGCTTTCGCGGGCGGTGGAGCAAAGGGGTGGGGAGAAACGGCCGCAGTTAAGCGATTTGCGGGAGTCGGGAGCGTTGGAGCAGGATGCCGATGTTGTAATGTTTTTGCACATACCCGATGAGGAGCAGAGGAATTTATTAAAACTTGGGATAGCCAAACACCGAAGCGGGCCCACGGGGGAGATTGAATTATTTTTCCACGGCGGTCAAACCAAATTTTACGAGCAGGATACGAAGAGATGAGATTGCTTCGTCAGTCACTTCGTTCCTTCCTCGCAATGACGGGGAGTATTTGTCATTGCGACCCCGCGCTTTAGCGAGGGGGAAGCAATCTGGGTGGGATTGCTTCGTCAGTCACTTCGTTCCTTCCTCGCAATGACGAGAGTCGTTGTCATTGCGAGGAGAGAGTGCAACGAGCGACGAAGCAATCTAGCAATGTTGTAATTAAGGAATGAAAAATCCGTCCTTTATCTATATCCTTACAAACATTAACAACACAGTTCTTTATACAGGCGTTACTTCCAATCTCATAAAGCGGATTTGGCAACATAAGATTGGAGGGTGTCCTAGTTTTACAAAAAAGTATAATGTTTATAAATTAGTGTATTACGAAGTGTATGGCACCATTGAAGATGCTATATTTCGTGAGAAGCAAATAAAGGGCGGGTCAAGGCAAAAGAAGATTAATTTGATTAATAAATTTAATCCGAAATGGAAGGATTTATATGAAGACATTTTGTGAAGTGTTAGATTGCTTCGTCAGTCGCTTCGCTCCTTTCTCGCAATGACGGGGAAAGGCAAGCTCCTCGCAATGGCGGGATGCCCACTGGCGGGTTTAGTTCCTCTGCAAGGATGAGTGGGATGAAAAAGAAGAGGCTGAGCGCGGGAAGGATTGTAACGATCTTCCAATCAAGTGAGTAGGATATAACGATTATTTGCAATATATCAAAAACACCTTCAAAAGTCAATAGTTATTTACTCTGGGGAGAAATTTCTTTTTATTGACTTCGCGGATTTTTTATGCTATAAGATTTACAATCTCAAAGAAATTTGAGTGGAGAAGACTACACTGCTTGTGTAGTCTTTTTTGTTCCTCGCACCTTGTAAACTAAATAGCCTTAAGAAAAGTAAAACGAAAAATCGGTTTTGCAAATTCCTTAAGGTATCCTCTTCCCGCGAAATATTATGAGTTATTTTTTTCTCGTAATTTTTTGCGGGTGGAGGAAGAAGGAGTTATTCGTTCGTTGAGCTACTCGCCTACGGCGAGTCTAACAAACAGTAACTCGCGTGGCTCATAACTGTTTGTAAGAAAGGAGAGGAAAATGTCTAAAAGAACGGGTAGTGGGCGAAGGGTTCCGGTTCGGTCTTTGGCAGTGATTGTTTTGGTGGTAGTGGCGGGTATCCTCGTTCTTACAGTAGGTGCCCCGTCCATCAAAAAGATTTTTGGTGGCGGGGCTGTCGAGCAGAAAATCGCTGTGCCGTCCGTGCCGTCTTTCGCGCCTTTGGATGGTAGCCAGGTTTTACCACCATCGGCGGGTGTGGAAACGGCGCCTTCCGCGGATTTGGGACAAGTTCCCGCACTCACGGAAACAGCGCCTTTGTTTCAGCAACCAGCGCAGTCCGTTCCGAAAGCAAGCTTGCCTTCGCAGGCGGGCGCAAGTCTCCCTTCCGCTATGGTGGAAAAGGGAACGGGAGCGGTAAAGGCGGTGTCCAACACTCCTTTTATGAACGCTCTAGCGCATGAGATGGGCAAGTTTGGGTATGAACCCTCTCGCGCCGGAAGCGCTGTTACAGATGTCCTAGCAAAGATTCTCGCCTTTATTATTTGGGTGGTGGCTTTGTGGGGAATGTTTTCGCTTTGCAACCGTATCTTCTTGAGTGGGATGGAATTTCCGATTTCGGCTTGGCTCAAGTGGGCGCTGGCGTTGTCCGTGACATTGTCATTGCGTCTGCCCGCTTTTAGCCCCAATGTTACCCTTCCTGTTCTGCAGGCTTCGGGGACAAGCGAGGTTTTGGGGATGTTCAAAACGGCGAGTTTTATTTCAAAGTTTTGGATTTTCTCGGTTTTCCTTGCTGTTATTCTTTCGGTTGGGTACCTCGTGGGTTTGGTTATTAACAAACCCGCGGGCAAAGCTAGAGAGGGCATGAGGTCTCTTGCTGGTAAAATGTCCAACGGAAACGGCGCGTCTATCCAGATCGTGTGGATTCTCCCAACATTGATTGGGGCGCTGTCACTTGGCGCTTTTCTTTGGGATAAATGGCGCAAGCCCAGGTTTTTAGGGCTTAATTCCGTGGATGCGGCAAACATTGCGCCCATTTTCCTCTTGCTGTGCGCGCTGTTTATGATGGGGTCATATCTATCCAAATACCTTAAACCTTTGCTTGGGGAGGCGAGGAAAATCTCACAAGGGGTGGGTAACGATTCCATCTTAATTGGTCTATTACCCACTATGGTCAATAATGTGTGGTTCTTTCTCGTTTGTCCCTTGGGGTTGTTGATTATATTTGGCGTGGTAGGAGGGTTTTTCTTGGCAAACGCCTTTCCTGAAGTGTTTTTGCCCGTGATGCAGGGTTTACCTTTTATTGGAAAGGTTATTTCTTTGAGCGCTAACGCTCTGTTCTTTTACAAAATCCTCACGGCGGTGATAATTGTCGCTGGTGGAATTGAGAGGATGTGGGAAACTCCAGGAGAGCGAGGGGGGCGAAGACGTCATAGCCCTGCTCGTTATGATGAGGGCGAATAGTCCAACCAACTTGTCTTGTCCAAATCCCATACCCACACCGGGTGTGGGTATGGGTTAGTTATGTAAAGGAGGAAGGACAGATGTCGCTTCAAAATAGGATTATGCGAGGTAGTGTTGGGGAGAATGGCGGGGCCTCCGAGAGAAATTGGATTGTTTTGCCTCTTATTGTGTCCATTCTTTTTGTTGTTTATACCATTGTGGCTATCCCGACCAAAGTTACCCTGCCTGCCAAAACAATGGTTTTTGCGGACAAGTGGTTGTTAAAACCCATGGGTGTAACGATTACTGCGAATGAGTACACTATGGTAGGAGGTTCGTTTTACGCTTATCAAATGCAGGATGCAAATGGCAAAGTTGTAGGGTGGGTTAGCAGGATTGGTTTCAGCGACAACACCTTTTTGGCGTTCGCTCCTGTAATAAGCTGGCTTTTGTTTTCTTTGGCGCTATTTTCATGGAGTGTGCGTATTAGCGCTCCAAGACAGTACGGTCCTGCCAGCGCGCAAGCAACATGTTCGGACAACCTAAACGCCGCTATTCAGGATTTGGTTTTTAACTATAGCACGAGAGTTAATCTAGACCACCGTTTTATTTTGGATGCGGGGCGCGCTATTGGGCGACATTTAATTGGTTGGCGTCCCGCGCAGTTGCTTATGGAATTCAAAAACTTCATAAGCACAAGTTTGGCGCCCAAATATACGGTGGAGCAATTTGTGGTGGGTATTGGAGTGTGGAGAGACGATTTTAACAGAGCGCTTGGTCTGTACAATTCGGGCGAGTTGTTGTCCGTTGATGAATCGCGTGAGGTTTTGGATTTAGATGCGGGTTTTCTTGTGTCTGATGAAGACAGGAGACGAGCGACGGAACTATTTGTTTCAAGGTCTATTCCTTATGTGATTCTGGCGAAGATTAAAAAGTTGTATTTAGTTGTGGAAAGTATTTCCTTTACTGCGCAACAATCGCCGGATTCTGTGGCGAAAATTGAAGAGCAGAGGAGGGAACGGGCCCGTTTGGAGGAACTGAAGATTCAACACGCCCCTCCAGAAGTAGATATTGTAGAATGGGGGAGAAAAACGAAACATTGGCTTGAAGATAGGAATCCTACCCCTGAGGAAATAGAACGATTAAGTATCCAGTTTGCGAGACAGCAAGGAGCGTTGGCGATTCCACGCAAAGCAAGCGCGGAAGAGGCTCAAGCTCAAGCGGATAACACCAAAGCGGATGCCGCTTCCCGAACGACTAGAACTCTTTCAGAGTTGATGGAACGTCTCACTATTGGGGATACTTCTTTGTTTGGGGCCATTGGTTCTTGGCTAATGAGAAGGGGGGGCAGTTAATGAAATATGTAACCGCAATTTTCAAGGGTTGGATTTTTCTTTACGCGGTGCTCAATTTCTATTACCATCTTTTCGGTCGGTTTCTTGAAGTGAAGTTTTGGCTGTTTTTTGTGAAAAGAGATTACCTCGTCCTGCTGAAAAGACCTATTCAAGTTTCTGTAGCGGGATGGCTACTTATTTTCGCTATTGCTGTAATACTGTGGTTTTTTGGCTACTGGCCTAAATCTCGTCCTCATCTTACTTTGATTGGGTATGGGTTTGTGGTTATCCTTCTGTACTTCTACATTCCTGCGTAGGAAAGAGGTGATGCAATGTTTGGGATTTTCGCGAAGATAAAGTTTCTTTTCTTTCTGTTGTTGCTGGCTCTCCTGCTACTTGCGGGAGTTTTGGTCTGGCTATCTCTAACCCACCCCAAGGTAGTGGAGCTTTTGTTCCACACTATTGCTGGGGGAGGGAAATTGGACCCGCTTTCGCTTTTGCAAGAGCAGGGGAGAGGGTTGTTGGAGATTGCGAGGGACAAATTGCCTTGGTAACTATCTAACACCGGGTGTTGGATAGTTATGTCATTAGGAGAAATTGAGAGAAGTGATGGATTGTGGGCGCCTGTTCTGATTCCGTTATACGGAGCGGGCGCCTTTTCTTTTTAATTTAACGATCGGGTTTTGGAATTTTTTGTGAGATTGCTTCGTCCCCTTCGACAAGCTCAGGGTTCCTCGCAATGACGGGGAGTTAAATTCCAAAACCGGATTGTTAAAATCGCCTAAACAGCGACGCGGGATACAATGACATAAATCTTTAACCCCCGAAGTTAAAGATTTGTGAAAGGAGATGACAAAATGAGAGACGGGGTTAGAGGTAGTAGAAGTAGTGGGGGTAGTAGAGGTAGAGGTATTGGGGTGGATTTGGAAGAAACGCTTGCGCAGATTCTTGTTGATGGCGGTGTTTCGCCAAAGAAGGTTATGTCCATTGTTGAGAAAATCTTGCAGGTTGTTGATGGTTGGGCGAGCAGGGATACTAGAAAGCAATATGTGTCCCAACTGTGGCGAGACCTTGCTTGTGTTCAAAAGGAAAAGCGCTTAGCTGTCCTTATCAATGTTCTTAAGGTTTGCGGTTTGCCCGCTTTAACTGAAGAAGAACAGGCGCAATTAAGCGGGTTTAGGGGAAATGCGTTGTTCCATCTCCGAACGGTGGGACAAACGATAGTAAGAGATTTGTCCAACTCAAGTACAAGACCCGCTACATTGATTGTTTTGGTAATGTTGGGTATCTTTTTGTTTGGGACTTTTTCAGGTACCTTCTCGCAACTTGCGCGTTCTTTATTCGCTATTGGCCGAAGCGCAAACGCAGTATCGCAGGCGGCAATGACTGCCCCTCCTGCAGGCAACGCAAGTTTTGAAGAAATGCCCACATTGCCTGTGAACAATAAGCCGACACCAACGCCAAATCCAACGCCTACTCCTGTTCCAAAACCCATTCCAAAGGCGCTTTTGCCAAAAGGCGCAAGTGGGGGGTATATGGGGGTGTCGCCAATGCCGGATGGAGAACGGAAACTCTTATCCGAGGGTCTATCCACTTTGGCGGGGTTTGCGTTTGGGGACACGGCTGTTAAGGGGGTGGGTCCTCTCTGGCGATCGGTTGTTAACCGCAATGAAGAAAATAGGTTATCGCCTAATTCTTCTGTTTTATCGGAGTATGAGGAGAGAATGGCGTTTTATAAATGCCAGTGCGCTACTCCTTTAACTCCTGAATGTCGCAAAACCACTAATATCCCAGCCGAAAGCGGGAGTTGGTACGATTGGTTCGTCACGCTTGCTCCTTTGTATAACCTTACGGAGGAAGAAAGCGGGTATGTAACGGGAGCGATGATACTTTGCGAACTGGTCAATCAAGTGAGTGACCTTTGGCCTATTCCGGCAAATTCCGCGGAGTATGGCAGGTGGATTATGGAGAGGCGAGACCCCGAAACCCAAAGGTTTTGGGCGGATGTTCTAATCTCCGCTCCCGAACTTTCACAGTTTAGAGAGTTGTGGGAGTTTTCTGGCCTAAACCCAGAAACGGACGACCCGTTTGGGGAAATTATCACCAGCATTGCCAGTGGTGGGGAACTTACGCCTTTGCCGGAGACGAAAGTTAAGGATGTTGAAGTTCCTGAGCTTGAGAGCGCTCCTGTAGAAAAAGAACCTACCTCCGAGCCGACTGAAAGTGTTCAAAAGCCTGTAGAGGAGTTATCGGAAGGCGGGCATATTGGCTCTGTTATTGAAGCTATGCGCGCTAAAGTGCAACGCGGGGTATTTAGGGTGGGAGTGAATTCCAACAGTAGTGGCGGGATGTTTCTAGGTACGGGGTTTTATGTTGTGAAAGCGGGGAAAACCTACATTGTAACAAATTATCATGTGGTTAGCTCTGGATGCCCCTGCTTTATTGTGGATAGGAATGGAGGAAAGCGGGAGCTAAATCCTTTAACCTCGGAAGGAAGTAGCCTGTTGGATATGGCAGTATTTGAGCCGAAAGGTTGGGATATTCCCGCTGACGCGTACATTTTTAAGTTGGGAGATGACCCTGTGGAAGGACAACTTGTTTGGTCCACAGGTTACCCTGGTGGTTCGGCGGACAGTTTTGTGTTTAATTCTGGGGATGTGGTAGCGGTGGACACCTTATTGGGTAAGGGGGCGGTGGAAGGGGTTATAGTTACTAATGCCCAAGGAGATTATGGAAGTTCCGGCGCTCCGCTATTAGATGAGAACCTAAATGTTGTGGGGATATACTCCGGCGCGGCATCTTCTGACTCCGGAAAGACTTGGGAAGGGAAGGGATACGCTTTTCCTGTTTCAAGAATTGACGCGCTTTTGTCAACAGTGTTAACAAAGTGAATAAGTGGGGTCAGACCCCAAAAGAGAGGAGGTTCAAAATGCCACTTAGGCTTCAAAGTCAAAGGACAACTACTGCCCGTTCTCGTTCCCAAGCGAGAGCCGCGTCCCAAGATGTTAAAGGGACGGAAGGGCAAGGGTCTAGTATTGTCAGAACGCTTGGTTGGGGGGCAGGAGCGTTGTTGGGTTTGTCTTTGCTTGTTGGCATTCTGCCACATTCTTCCGTGCTACCCGTAGCTCCGCCCGTGGGAGTTTCGGCGCCGGTTCTTGCAAATGCGTCCAACCCTTCATTTGCGCCTTTGCCACAAGGACAAAGCGCGTCCTCGTCCATAACTGCGCCTAGCGCGGGTACGGGGAATTTGGCGGATCCTAGAGCAGGAACTTTGCCAAATGCGGGGGCGGAAAATTTAACGGGGGCAGAGAGTGTTCCTAACGCAAACACCGCGCCGAACCCAAGCGCGAACACCAGCCCGAGTCAGGCGTATCATCCGCAAACACAGTTAGGTGGCGGGGGAGGAGGAAATGGGTACCCCTCTCCGCCTGCAACCAACGATTTGGGAGGCTTGCCTTGCTATAGCAAAGGTGGCCCACCCGGAAACTACAGTTCTTATGTGGTTTTAACGGGACCCGTTCTTACTCCGGATTTCTGCTCGGGATTTAATTCTTTGGTTAATAAAGCCAAAAAGGGGATTTTGGAAAATCCCGAATCGTTGGCCACCATTGTCTATCATCCCGCGTACACCTCCAAAGACGGAATGTTTTTGTCGGTGGGAGGGGGTTTGGAGTATCTGCAAAGGTATCAAGAATCCCCCGGCGGGTATGATTTGTTTTTCAGTTATGGGCAGGGAGCTTGTTTTATAGATGAGGCCTACCCAATGTCGCGGGACGCTATTGAAGTTTTGTGGTACATTCTGCGCGGAAATTTTGACCTGTTCGCCCGTTTTGCCGTTATTCCAGAACAGGAAAGGGCAAACGCTCTTAAAAATCGGCTAACGGCGCAAGTAACGCAAAAGCCGAGCAATTTGGTTTTGGCAAATGCGGATGAGGCCTACAAAAGGCTAACGGATATGGCGGGGTTTTATCCGGTTTCTTTGCAAGAATTGCCTAAAGACCCAAGTTTGGCTACGGATGCGGGATACATTTTTATGTCTCTGCCGATGGTTATAAACTATGGCGGGGACACCTCGCCTTATGGCAATACGGTTAAACTGCCTGCGGGAGTGGGGTTTGTACTCCCCTCTGTTTTTAAGGGGGTGGTTACGGCAAAAATGTCTAACGGGGAAGTGTACACATACACCTACCCCGCTCTTCCCGCAATTGTAGGAAGTTATACGGTTCCCAAGCTGATGTATTTTGCGGTTCCTATTGCAGGTGAAGTGGAATGGACAGTAGTTATTTTCAGCGAATCAGATAGTTGGGAATTTGTTGTTACTACAATACAAAGATAAATTTATCGTCATTGCGATTCCGAGCTTTAGCGAGGGAGAAGCAATCTAGATGAGATTGCTTCGTCGCAAGCTCCTCGCAATGACGAAGGGAAAGACCGTCCCTCGCCAATGACGAGGTGGTTGGGGGACCCGCCGCAAACTTCGTATGCAGGCGGGTAAAGGAGGGGAGATGGCACAGACTGCGCCGAGAAGGCGAGAACGAGAAATGGCTCGCGCTTCTCCGCAAGCTTCGGCGCGGGAGAGCGCGTCTAGTCCAAATAGTCCAAAAGTTGCTAAGGCATTTGCTTGGGTAGGGGGTGCTATAGTTGCGGGAAGTTTAGCGCTAGGGACGATTGCTCGCTTTGTAGGAGCGCCGTCTGCGGCCCCGTCCATCCCGCCAGTTGCGCAAGTGGCGCCCCCGAGTTTTCAGCAGGTGCCGTCGGCTCCTCTCGCGCAAGCGCCGGCTCCGGCCCCGGCTCCTGTGGCGGGGAATCCGCAAGCAGTGGCGCCGCAAGCGCCTAATATCTCTGCTGGGGCGGAAGGGGGTGTATCTAGCGCTAACCCCTTGCCACAGCCGGCAAGTGGCGCGGAGTCGTTGACAAGTCCGAATTCTAATGTGGGTAGCGCGCCTTCGCATAACCCAAGTCCTGCCGAGATACAGGGGCCGCAGATTAACAGTGACCCGAGTCCGAATACGGGTCCTAACGCTAACACTAACCCTAATACAGGGGCAAATCCCGCGCCTAATTCGGGGCAGGAATCTGCGCCGCAAACGCAGTCTCAGCCACCTGCGCAAAGTAACCAGCCCCCGCCTAACAACAATGGACCTCCATCGGGGGTGGGGAACAATACGATTTCTAATAAGGTTTGCCTCGCGCCCTACACGCCTTGCGGCCAGCCATTCAGTCCGCAAAGAATGAAGGCAAGAATAGAGCTTGCCAAAAGGGGAGAATTGCCCGCTCCTGCTTATTATACCCTGCAGGTTTTTTACCCGCCAACAGGCGAGTACAAAACCATCTCAAGCGAGGCGGATTTGGCGACTTTGCGAGATTCCAATCCCGATGGTTGGTTGAGTTTTATGGCCTCTTATGGACAGTTGGAGGCCTCGCGTTACATTAACACTCTAAGCGTCTCCGAAGGGTTGGGAGGGGAATTCGTGTTTGGGTTTTGGTACTCGGATATCGCTCTAAAGATTTTTTGGGCGGACCTAAACGAGTATAGTTTTAAGACGCGGATTGCTTGCGATATAGAACAGCAGGCAAGCGCCCCGCCTTCGCGATTTGTGATAAGTATTCTTAACAACGAAAACTTGCCGGTGATTTCGTTTGAGGAAAGCTATCAACGGAGTCATGGAGGAAGGTACCCGGTAAGCGCAAGCTACATTAACTCTTTGACAATCAAGCAATTGATTGACGAGGGGTATATTTGGCTTGTTAATGACTGGCATACTTTGGAGTTTACAGGTAACGCCAGTTACGGTATTCCGAATGGATTTGGGCTAGTTCTGCCAAATACCATAGGCGCTAAATTTGATTATTTGGTTTGGCGGTATGCCGACCCAAGTACGGGAAAGCCCCCTTGGGCGGTGGGGTTTGACTTTTCGCCTGTTCCCCCGACAAATGGAATGGCGGGACCCAACCTTATGGTTATGGCGATTGACGAACCGGATGTATTCGCCAACCATATAATGGGTTCGGAAACGGGACCCATTTTGCCTCTGCAATGGACGGTGGCTTTTGAGGGCAAGCGGGATTCGTTGGAAGTTAAGTTTGATATAAGCGCGGTGGTTGATTGGAATATCAATCCCGCCCATAAGGTGGTGAGATGACGACTTTGAGGGACTGGGAAGAAGTTTGCAGGAACACTTTCCAGTCCCTAGTCCAGTTTGGGGAATAAAGGTCATTGCGAGGAGGAACGAAGTGACGACAAAG
>JAHIUT010000063.1 GCA_018817085.1 Patescibacteria group bacterium
ATTGGGCAAAGAAAATTTTGACCCGGCTGGATTTAAGGATACTCGCATTTATTTAAGCTTCTAATGATAACAATTTTAAAAAGCGTACTAATACGATTACTTGTACACTTGCTTTTGGACAGTGTCAAGGACTTTATCACGGAACTTTACATTTGTCAAATTCCAATTCCATTAGTGGAAATGTGTTAATCACTAATGAAAAATAAAAATCCGAGGGAGACGAGCGGTTGAAAGCTGTAAAAGCCTTTCAACTCTCTATCCACCTCGGACTCGGACCTTGCTACCTACCTACTCCTTCACCTCCCTTTTTTCTGCTCCGACGAACACCCAGCGCGCAAATCGCACGAGCGCGGGGAAGACATCATTCACACAAACGTTCCACACGAAAATCGGCAACCAGAACGCCACCATGCCCACCCGGTCCCTAAACAGAAAACTCGAGCAGGTATAGTAGCGGGCCTTCGTGTAGTCGTAGCGCCGTCCCTCCGCCCTTTGGAGAAAGACGCCGATGAAGATGTACACCACTACAGCCGCCACCACAACCCAAACTAAGATTTCCATTTCGTTCCCTCCTTGGGAGAACAATTGTGAAAACCACATAGTCAACTGTGCTATGTGTACATTATACTATAAGACTGTGGATTTGTCAAGGCCATAATTTGAAAAAAATTTATCGGATGAGGCTATTTATATATATCTTTCCTATGCCCGATTTTCAAAACAACTATTTTATTCCCGCCCACATCAAAAATTACTCTGTGATTGCCAATCCACCACCGGTAACTTCCTATTATGGGATTTATGAGCTTTTTAGCATTTTTGAGAGGGTTTTTTAAAAATAATTCCAGCTTTAACTTTAATTTTCTCTTCACCACCTTATCCATTCTTTCAATATCCTTAACAGCGGATTTTGTGTAAACAATCTCAAATTTTGAAATCATATCTCCCCAAACACCTCAAGATGGCTTAATACATTGCCCTTTTTATATTCTTCTCTTGCTGTTTTTATGCTCTTAACATACGACTTATTAGATAAAGCCAAAAGATCTTCAAACAAGTCTATGTTTACCAAAGCAGATACTATTTTCCCTTTTTTGGCAACAAGGAGATACTCTTTTTCTGTATTAACAGTGGCAAGAGCGGTTGAAAAATTGTTTCTTAAAACAGTGGCATTTATTACATCCATACTTTCATATTGTACATAACAACCGTACATTGTCAATGGTATAAATTACAGAGGAAAAAACAAAAGCCGAGTAAGTCTTTCCTTGCGGAAAAAACCCACCCGGCTCCCAAGTACCACTTCGGAAGTGGTACTTACGGTGTCGGAGTTGTTGGCAAATCTTTTATCGGCCTAAGCGGTCGCTTGACCGTAGGCGTCGCCGTGGGTGTTGGGGTAGGCGTTGGGATTATTGGCACGATCCCAAAGTTGACAACCTCCCCACGCGGAACTTCAACCCCCACCCGCTCGGAAGTGGTGGTTTCAAACCCATCCGGCAGAGTCAGATCCAGCTCGTATTCCCCTTTCAGAACAGGTTCAAACTCATACCAGCCCGTATCGCAGACGGACTTTGTCCACAGCGCCACCTGTCCGGTAGAATCTTTCAGCTGCACCTCAACTCCACTCGGGCCATCCTTCTCTTCCAAATCGCGGAACCCGTTGCGGTTCCGGTCAAAGAAGACCCACCCGTGTAGGAGAGGTGTGGGCGTCGGCGTAGGGGTTGGCGTGGATGTTGGGGCGGACAGGGTCATTGTAATTTGACGGAAGTCCCCGAAATGCCAAACCAATGGCATCGGGTCCGTCACAACAACCTCGTCATTATACCTCCATGTTACCGCCTCCCCTTCCTCCATACCCTGAAAATACCCCTGTTCTGTCCCATACACATTTGTGAAGGTAACGGCACCCTCCTGCCACTGAACCTTCCCACACCCGACCAACTCCTCGCGCGGGCTGTACGCCCTCACTTCGGAACCGGTCGGAACGGGATGATCGTATGCTGTGAACATACCAAAGTATGTGGCTTTGTTCGCAAGCCCGATTCCTCTATCCTCCGGGCAAGTGCCCGGTGGTAGCACCGTCGGTGTGGGTGTTGCAGGTAAAGGCACCGAGGCAACCGTTACCGTAACGGGATTAGCAAATACAGGAGGAAAATTCTGCTCCTGCACAACAATTTCCCAAGTAAAAACCCCCTCCTGCAAGGTCTGCAACTTGAGAATAAACTGCTCCGGCTCCCCCGCCTCACCACAACCAGATTTCAAAGGAGTGTGGCAAATCAAAGTGCCTTGCCAAACGAAATACCCCCCTTGAAGATCCGCAGAAGAACCCGTAAAACCAGCGGTTTGAGAAACGCCCACAAACCGGAAAGGTCCGCCCGGCTGATACGGAATCTTGACAGTGACGGTAGTTGCGGCACCGTTGTATATCCCAATACCAACCGATATCTCGCCCCCAGTAACCGTAATGGAACTTGAGGACACAACACCCCCCGCCATAACAAAGGGTTCCAACCACAGCGCGGTCGTCTCCGCAAAAGACACACTCGCCAAAAAAACGGCGAGCGCTACCACCACCAACCCAACTAACAAACTTTTCTTCATGGGATCTTTTCTCCTTTTCTCCCACTAGACTTTAGCCCGCGCAGATGCGGGAGCTTCTTAAAACCGATACTAAAGGATATTTTACACCAAATTTCCCTAAAAGTCAATACTAGGGGTCGGGGGGGGGGGGTTATAACTCCACAAGTTCCAGCTTTTCGCTGGTTTCCGCTCTTTGCTCCACAAATTCCAAATATTTTTCGGTGGTGGAAAGTCTTTTATGCCCCGCTATTTTTGAAAGGTGGGTTATGTTAACACCCATTCTTAAATGGTGTACCACAAAGGTATGTCTCAAGTCGTTAACTTTTACTTGCTCAACCCCCGCCAATCTAAACAAACGGTCAATGGTTGCCCTTATATTTCTTATTAAAAGAGGGTTCCCCGTTTTTGTGATAAACAAATAATCTTTTTTGGATTTAGGCCTTATTTCTAAATACTCTCTTATAGCCTTTTGAGAAACGGCATTTAAAGGAATGTTTCTTTCCTCCTTTGTTTCAACGCGAGGAACATGCATTTTACCCGCCTTGCCGTTCTCGCCAAACTCAATATCCGAAAGCCTTATATTGGCAAGCTCGCTTATTCTAACCCCTGTTTGCAATAAAACCTCAACCATAGCCGCGGAACGAAAATCGGTTTTAGCGGCATCTCTTAACGCCCTATACTCTACTTTAGAAAGTATTCTAGGCTTTTTGGGGTCTAACTTCGGGTGGGTTATAAGCTGAGCGGGGTCTTTGGTAATAATTTTCTCCTCCGCAAGATATCTAAAAAATGTTCTGGTAGCGTTAATTTTTCTGGATACGGATTTTGGAGTGTAATTTGTTTTTCTTAAAGTTTCCAAAAAATGCTCCAAATCTTCCTTTTTAATGTCGGAAATAACTCCTCTGCCAAGATTCTCAATATGGCTTAACAACTGGTCTATATCTTTTGAATAAGCAACCACAGTAGCAGTGGCTTTGCCCCGCTTTTTTAAATTGCTTATAAAGTTTGTATGAAAACCCTTGAATTTATCCATATACTAGGGGATTATAGTATATTTTTTATGCTCTGTCAACTATAATAAAAATATGAACAAAAAAACCTTTATTATTTTTGCGATAATTTCCGTATTTTCTATGTACAGTCTATCCAAAACCATTGGGGACATATACCAAAAAAGCAAACGAATTAAAGATATTAAAAACGAAGTAGCCTCTCTTGAAAAAGAAAATGAGGGGTTATCCAAGGAACTTGCGTATAAAAGCTCCCGAGAGTTTGTGGAGAAAGAGGCGAGAGAAAAGCTTTTTATGGGGTTTCCCGGAGAAAAAATCCTAATTATCCCTCAAAATTTTTTTGCGAATTTAGAAAATAAAACCGTACCCAAAAGCGCGGAGGACGAAACTCCAAAACCTGTATGGAAACAGTGGGTAGATGTGTTTACCCAGTAAAGTTTATACCTATCGCTGTTTTAACTTTATCCATAACTTTTTGCGCCTCGCTTTGCGTTTTTTTAGTTCCCGCGAAAAGAATTTCTTTTACAAGATTAGGCCGACCTTCATAATATTTCCTTTTTTCCCTTATAGGCGCTAGAAAACTATCTAACGCTAAAAATAGTTTTTCTTTAACTTCAACATCTCCCACTTTACCTTTTTTGTATCTTTCTTCCAGCTCTTTTACCTCCTCTTTGTTCGGATTAAATATATTATGGTATATAAAAACAGGGTTTCCCGCAACATTTCCAAGGTCAGTAGGATGAATTCTTTTTGGGTCGGTAAACATTTTTTTTACCTTTTCTTTTAACTCTTCTTTGGAGTCCGAGAGGTAAATGCAATTTCCTAAACTTTTGCTCATTTTGGCGTTTCCATCGGTGCCGATAAGGCGGGGATATTCCCCCACCAAAGCTTCGGGGATATTAAAAATTTTGCCGTAAATATTGTTAAAACTACGAGCGATTTCTCTTGTTTGCTCTATATGAGGAAGCTGGTCGGCGCCGACCGGCACAAGGTCAGCATTCAAAAACAGGATATCGGCAGCTTGGGAGACAGGGTACATAAAAAATCCGAGAGGAAGGGAATCCTCAAAACCTTTTTCTTTAATTTCAGATTTAACAGTAGGGTTTCGGGATAAGCGGGACATAGTTACTAAATTAGCAAAAAGAATGGTAAGTTCGGCAATTTGCGAAATTTGGGACTGGATAAAAAATGTGGTTTTGTTAGGGTCTAATCCAACCGCTAGGTTATCCATAGCAACCTCATAAACATTTTTAGACACCTTTTCTGGGGTTTTAAAATTATCGGTTAAGGCTTGGATATCTGCTATAATAATAAATTGTTCGTACTTTTCCTGTAATTTCACACGGTTTTTTAGAGACCCCACGAAATGGCCTAGATGCAGTTTTCCGGTAGGTCTATCCCCCGTTAAAATTCGCTTTTTCATAAAATTATTATACCACCTTTTTATTGGATAAATTTGAAGGTCGAGAGGATTTGCTTTGCACTAGACGCCGACATGTTATTTGTGCCATATTCACTTACAGGCAACTCATCAGAGTTATGAATCCGCACCAAAATTACGACTCTAGATTTGTTAGTCCCTTTTCTGGGAAACGCAACTTGATAGTATCCCCACGGCGGATCTCCCCAAAAATTACCCCTCAACTCACCACCCCATCTTTTGGATAATTCATCGTAACCTACCTTATTTAAAATTGCAGGAATACTGGGGTCGTCGTTTCCCTGAAAATTACCATCGTCAGACGACAATATTCCAACGGTCAAAGCGAATTCGTTTTCTCTAAAGCTGGGGGTGTCACTTATTTCCACATAGGTGGCATCTAAAACATTTTTAACATTTATAAAATAGGTCTCTGGGTATTTTATTTGGTAACCGGAAGGGTCTTCGTATGTTTTCCAATTAGCTGTTGGGTCGGGAGAAGTTGTTGGTGTTTTTACAGGAGTAGAGACAGCTGGGACATTTGCTGTAGTTGTCCGTTCTACCGTCTTTGGAGATATGGCCGTTTGGTATTTCATCCCCAGATAAAATCCAACAAAGGGAAGAAGAACGAACAAAATACCCGCGAGAATTTTTGATAAGGTCGTTACTGTTGTTAACCCTTTTGGAAGTCCCATTACTTACATATTAAATTTAAAATCCGCCATTGTACATACCTTTCATGGTTTATTAAAGTGTACGGTATCTATCGCGTCCTAGACACCATTTCCTCATCAATTACCAAACTATTTTCGTGGTTGTATTTTTGACTAATTGTGATATTATAATAATGTATTTCCGAAAGGGGATATTTTAACTTGCTAACTCCCCCCGGCTCAACTCGACCCGGGGGTTTTTATTGCTTAAAATTTTCAAATTGCATAAGATGGAAAGGTGAGAAGAAAAAATTTAGTTCAATTTGACGGTAGCAATTTCTATAATAAAGTCAAAAAGATTTTACCTCAAACTCATTTAACGAATTTTGACTATGCCAAGTTGGCTCAAATTTTAGCTAAAGATAAAGCAGTAGAGACTGTTTATTATGTGGGTGAGATTAGAAAATATCCGGGGAATAAAAAATCTCAAACGCTTTATGCTAACCAGCAAAAACTGTTTACCGCTTTAAGAAATCAAAATATTAAAATAAAGCTTGGTTACCTTCTATTCTCTGACGGCAAGTTCCACGAAAAAGGTGTAGATGTTCAAATTGCGGTTGATATTGTCCGAGGAGCAATAAAAAACGAGTACGACAACCTTTACCTTATCTCTTCTGATACAGATTTACTCCCAGCTATAAAAACTGCTAAAGAGGAAGGTAAGAAAATAATTTATGTTGGTTTTGAAAAATCTATTAGTAGAGCTCTTCAGAAAAATTGTTCTTCTCACTTGGTTTTAAAGAAAAGTCAAATCGTACGGTTCGCAGAAAGTAAAAGAAGTTAGGGTACATTTGAAAAGATACTTGTTATCTTAACCACAATCCCCCGTTAAAATTCTCTTTTTCATAAAATTATTATACCACCTTTCTTTCAATTAGGGATAGACCCAAATTGGGTCTATCCCTATTTTAAATCCCTATTTTGATTTTAATTTTATAATTTGGTTGAATAACAGGCTTATGTTTGCTATAGTAAGGACACTGCGGTTGGGGGGTTGGTATCCCGAAGGGCTCATAACCCTTCTTAAGTTCGGTTCGATTCCAACAGCCGCAACAAAATCTTAGCGAGCGAAGCGAGCTTGGAGTTTGTTAGCGTCCCGAAAAACTTTGTTTTGCAAAGTTTTGAGGCGGCGCAACTGCAATTATTTCTTAATGAGCAAAGCGAGTTTAGAAATAATTAGCATCCCGATGCAAATCGGGATCTATCTTGGCGAACTTAATTTTTAGGGGTCGGACCCCTTCGGGGGTCAGACCCCAATTAACGGCAGGGAGTGGACTGGTGTCCCGAGGCGTCTCATAAGCGCCTTTTAGTGGGTTCGAATCCCGCCCCTGCCACCGTCCTTCGCAAACGCTTCGAAACGGCGAGATGTGAGGAAGTTTACAGCTAAACAACTACTTTATCTCCAGGAATACTTGGCGAGTGTATAGCAAATACTTTTGTAATTTCAAGAAATTTAATAGAAACAACATTGTTCACACCCACAAAAATAAAATCGCCTTTATTCAGCATAACCTCTTTATCATTAACAGTATATATCGCTTTTCCTTCCAGTATGATGAATAACTCCACTTTTAATTTGTGGTAATGGGGTTCTACAACATCTCCTTTTTTATGTTCGTGATAACATGCCTCTACAACATCGGTTTTACAAGGGTGTTTTTCCTCAAAAAAAGATCCAACAAACCAACCGCGAGTTTGACTAAAGTTAGCATACTGCCCATAAAAATACTTGCCGTTTTTTAATTTGGAAGTGTCCATATTTTTTAAATCCCTTTTGGATTACTTGCGCAATCATAATACCAAAAAATTCAATCCCACACTACCCGCTTTTAATGTAGCCCACTCTTTGGTAGAATATACCCGAAGATTAAAAAATTATACTATAACTATGACTAACGATATAACTATAAAAGCTCCAAATAAACGATTTGAAGAAATCAAGAAAATTGACGAAAACGGTGTTGAATACTGGGAAGCCCGTGGATTGATGCCCCTTCTTGAATATACCGATTGGAGAAATTTCAAAAGTGTTATTCTTAAAGCGCAACAAACCTGTAATAATAGCGAGCAAGGCGTAGAAAATCATTTTGTTGAGACCAACAAAATGATAAAAATCGCAACAGGAACGGTAAGAGAAACAACGCGAAACATACAAAACTACAAATTGTCTCGTTATGCTTGTTACCTTATAGCCCAAAATGGGGACCCTTCCAAAGAAGCTATCGCTGTAGCGCAGACCTATTTCGCTATTCAAACAAGAAAACAGGAAGTATTCCAACAGTTAGCGGATAACGAAAAAAGACTTTTTGTAAGAGGCGAGATAAAAAACCACAATAAAAAATTGTTTACCACCGCAAAACAATCCGGGGTGAATAACTTCGGTCGCTTCAATAATGCAGGATATGAAGGCCTATACCGCATGAGAAAAAGCCAAATACAAAAGAAAAAGGGCATAGGAAAAGACGATATTTTAGACAGGGCGGGAACAACAGAACTTGCGGCTAACCTATTTCGTATAACCCAAACAGACGAGAAACTCCAAAATGAAAACATAAAAGGAGACTACAGAGCAAGCAAAACCCATTTTGAGATTGGCAGAAAAGTAAGACAAACAATACGGGAAATTGGAGGCACAATGCCTGAAACGCTTAAACCTGAAAAACATATCAAAAAACTTGAAGAGGAGCGAAAGAAATTGTCAAAAATATCTGCTAGAATACTTCCGAAGATTAAAAAATTATGAACGGAAAAACACATACTAGAAAAATTGCCACCAACCCTTTGGGAACCTTATACAACAACCGTAAAAAAAGACCCAATGTGTTTTTAATGCTCCTTATTTTCCTTTTAATCTGGTGGTCGTTATCCGCTTTTGCCACTTTCTCAAGCGAGTTTTATAGCCAAAATTTTGAGCCTATCTCCAAAGTTATTGACGCTATAAAAAAAGACGAGGTGAAAAAAATAGAAATAAGAGGCTCCGACCTACAAATTTATTACAACAGCGGCGAAACAAAAAACGCCATGAAAGAACCTAACCAAAACTTTTTGGAACTTTTGGCAAGCTACAATATAGACACCGGAAAAATTACAGAGGGCGTTATCTCTGTGCCTCAACTTCCTATATGGGAAATAATTGGAACGGTAGCCCCCATTTTATTAATGATAATATTTTTCCTTTTTATATTTAGGCAAGCGCGGGGGGCGGCTGGGGATGTGTTTAGTTTTGGAAAATCGCGCGCTAAAGTGTTTTTAAAAAGCGCTAAAAACGGTACCGATAAAATCACTTTTAAAGATGTCGCGGGGGCGGAAGAAGTAAAAAAAGAACTTACCGAAGTGGTGGATTTTCTTAAAAATCCCGATAAATATAAAAAGTTAGGAGCGAGAATCCCCAAAGGCGTTTTACTGGTAGGTCCAAGCGGTGTGGGAAAAACTCTTCTAGCCCGAGCCATTTCGGGCGAGGCGGATGTGCCGTTTTTTAGCGCCGCGGGAAGCGAGTTTATGGAAATGCTTGTGGGAGTGGGTTCCGCAAGAATGCGCGACCTTTTTTCTACCGCAAAATCCGCCCAACCTTCTGTTATATTTATTGACGAAATTGACGCTATAGGTAGACAACGAGGCATGGCTTTTTCCGCGGGACATGACGAAAGAGAACAAACTCTAAATCAACTGTTGGTGGAAATGGACGGGTTTGACCAAAGGGCAAATGTTATAGTTTTAGCCGCAACCAATAGACCTGACCTTTTAGACCCCGCTTTAGTTAGACCCGGCAGGTTTGACCGCAGGGTAACTCTGGAACTTCCCGATGTTAACGAAAGAGAAGAGATATTTAAAATTCATATGCGCGGAAAACCTTTCGCGGAGGATTTAAACATTAAAAGAATAGCCCAACAAACTGTGGGGTTTAGCGGCGCGGATATTGAAAATATGCTAAACGAAGGGGCTATTTTCGCCGCAAGAAATGAGCGAGATAAAATAATTATGCGAGACTTAATGGATGCCGCCACTAAAGTAAAATTGGGTCCCGAAAGAAAAAGATTGCAAAACGAGGAAGAAAAAACTCGCACCGCCTATCATGAAGCAGGGCACGCTCTGGTTGCAAGCTGTCTTCCCAACTCCGACCCCGTTCAAAGAGTTTCTATTATCTCAAGGTCGTATTCCTTAGGGTTTACAGACATCTCTCCTCAAAGAGACAGATACAACGAAACAAAAACACGACTTTTAGAATTTATAGCCATTTCATTGGCTGGCAGAGCCGCCGAAAAACTTGTGTATAACGAAGAAACGGTGGGTGCCGCCAATGATATAGAAAAAGCAACCCAACTTGCTAAAAAAATGGTTTGCGAATTTGGAATGAGTCCTTTGGGACCTATTCTTTACGGCGGGGGCGAGGAGAGAAAATGGCTGGCTTTTCAGCTTGGCGACGATACCTCTTATTCACAGGAAATAGCCAAAAAAATAGATGGGGAAATTAAAAAGATTGTGGATTCTTGTTTTAAAAAAGCCGACGACATCTTGCGGAAAAACCGAAAAACTTTGGATATTTTGGCAAAAGAATTGGTAATAAAAGAAACTTTAGAAAAAGAGGATATAGATAAGATATTGGAAAAGTGATGCTTCTTATTTATGTAACTGCTCACGGTTATTTATATAGCGTCATTGCGAGGAAGGAACGGAGTGTGACTGACGAAGCAATCCCAGATTGCTTCTCCCTCGCGGGAACTCGGGATCGCAATGACGATGCCCTATTTACCGCGTAACTCTGTTTTTATCCCTTTATAACAACAAACAAACTCGGTTGACAGAGAAAGTATAAAGTGATGTACTAAAAAAGTTACCATACTTTTTGAGGTTTTCTCATGAAAGATTTTAAAACCATTAAGAAAATTAAAACTATTAATATAGAAGGCAATGCCCTTGATATATTTATGCGTCGCTACGCCTTAAAAGGCAAAGATGGCAAACCTAGCGAAAGCCTTGAAAAAGCTTTTTTTAGGGTAGCCAGCTTTATAGCGGATGCCGAAAAAACTGAAACGGACAAGAAAAAATATACCGACCTGTTTTACGCTTTGATGGGTTCCAAACGGTTTATTCCCAACACCCCAACATGGTCGGGGGCAAATACCAAACTTGGGCAATTAGCCGCCTGTTTTGTGCTACCCATTTCCGATGATATGGGAAAAGAAAGCGATGGTATATTTCAAACTTTAAGAGACGCCGCTTTAATTCAACAATCGGGTGGCGGAAATGGATTTTCTTTCTCGCGCTTGCGTCCTAAAGGCGCCAGAATAAGCGCGAGTAATGGAATCGCCAGCGGACCTTTGAGTTTTATGGAAATTTATGACGCCGCTTTTGGAGAGATCGCCCAAGGAGGAACTAGAAGAGGCGCCAATATGGCGGTTTTGCGCGTGGACCATCCCGACATTTTGGATTTTATTAAATGCAAAGCAGAAGAAGGAAAAATTTCCAACTTTAATATATCAGTTGGAATTACCGATAAATTTATGAGAGCGGTAAAAAACAACAAGGATTTTGACTTGATTAACCCCACGGGTAAAAGTGTATGGAAAACCTTAAAAGCGAGAGATGTTTTTAACGAGATTGCAAAATTTGCGTATAAAAACGGCGAGCCGGGAATTTTATTTTTAGATACCGCCAATAAATATAATCCCGTTCCAAATCAATATACTTTAGAAGCCACCAATCCGTGTGTTACTGGTGAAACTTTGGTGGCTACACCAAAGGGGTGGAAAAGAGTTGAGGACATATCTAAAGGGGATGAGATATGTACTGTAATGAGTAGAGGAGTGGTGGATAACATAGAGGTACACAAAAATACCCCCGTTTTTAAAGTTTATTTGTCCGATGGTGGTGTTATAAGAGTTACGGCGACCCATCAATTCCATATTAGAGGTTCTAGGGAGAAATTCTTTAGAGCATGCAGACTGGACCAAACAAAGGTTGGAAGTTGGGTTAGAGTATTTAAAGGAGCTATACCAAATAACCCTATCCCGAAAGAAAGGTATGGCATAAGCAACAAAGAGTATGGTTTTCTTGTTGGTTTGTTAGTTGGAGATGGTTGTTATACACCACATGGGCTTTCTAAAAATATTGTTAGAATAAGTACTCATTCGGATGAGTTGGAATGGAATAAATGTGTTGAAGAGTATCTTCGCAAAGTAGGGGCAAAAAAAGTTTATACCTATACAAACAAAAATAGCAAGTCTATGATGATGGACCCTAAACCAGGAAAAGTAGTTTCAGATTGGGTAAAATCATTGCCTTTGACACCTGCAAAAAGCCCGGATAAATTTCTGCCAGAGGTGTATATAAACTCCAATAAGGAGTTTCTTTTGGGTCTCATTGATGGCCTATTCAGTACAGATGGCAGTGTGGACCTTTCATCTAACCACCCAATTGTTCGTTTTCACACATCAAGTGAGAAGCTTGCTCGTCAGGTAAGATTGATTTTATTAATGTTTGGGGTTCATGGAAGAATAAGTGAATCTCCAGCAAACAGTTTTCACTACATAGGAGGTAGAAAGGTAATTCGCAAGCACCCAAAATTTGATGTAACTGTTTCTGGGCAAAGCTTTGGTCGTTTTTTTGAACAATTTACCTTGAGCCATCCCGAAAAACAAAAGAGAATGGTCAAGGCGGCTTTAAGTTGTAATTTCACAGGAGGAAATTGGGCGGCAAGAATTGTTAAAATAGAACCTGATGGAAACGATAAAGTTTACGATGTGCACGAATCTTTTACTGACACATGGATTACAGAAGGGTATGTTTCAAGAGGATGTGGTGAACAATGGTTAGGAGGCTACGAAAACTGCTGTTTGGGTCACATAAATTTAAGCGCCTCGGTAACCGGCAAAGGCATAGATTGGGAACATTTGCGAGAGTCCATAATGCTTGCCACCAGGTTTTTAGACAATGTGGTTACCCAAAACAAATATGTTCCAGCAGTTCCTCAATTAAAAGAAGCGGCCCTAAAAAATCGTCGGATAGGTCTTGGCTTTATGGGTTTGGGGGATGTGTTTTATAAGATGGGAATCCGTTACGGGGATAAGAAAAGCCTAGATTTAGCTTCGCAAATAACGGAATTTATGAGGTTTTATTCTATTAAAGAAAGTATTGAACTTGCAAAGGAAAGAGGCGCTTTTCCGGGAATTAAAGGTAGTGTGTACAACCCCAAGAATTTTAAATGGGAAATTCCCGCGCCTTTATTTAAGCACAAAAATAATTTTGGAAGACCAAAAATTGATTGGGAAGAAATTAAAACCTCTTTAAAAAAATACGGGATAAGAAACTCCACCCAGCTTACAGTTGCTCCCACCGGAACAACTTCCACTGTGTTTGACATAGAAGGGTATGGTTGCGAACCGGTTTTTGCTCTCGCCTATTTTAGAAATGTTTACCAAGCGGCGGGTGGCGACGAAAATTTGAGGCTTACTTATGTTAGTCCCCTGTTCAAGGGATCTTTGGATAAATCTTCTTTAACCAAAAACCAGAAAGAAAAAATTATTGAGGAAGCGCTAAATAAAGGAACCATACAACATTGTGAAGAAGCCCCCAAAAACATTAAAGGTACTTTTGTGGTTTCAACAGACATAACAGCAAAAGAGCATATACTAATGCAGGCGGTTATTCAAAAATTCGTGGATAACTCCATATCCAAAACCTGCAATTTCCCAGAAAACGCTACCGAAGAGGATATAAAAAACCTTTATATTAAGGGGTGGGAGCTGGGGTGTAAAGGATTAACGGTGTATGTAACTGGGTCAAGAAAGGAAGTGGTTCTGGAAACAAAGGAAACGGCGGAGAAAAAACAAGAAGCTCTGTTAAAGTTGGGAGATGCCGATATAAGACCGCGCCCTTCTGTGGTTGTGGGCAGAACGCACAAGATAACCACGCCTGTTGGAAAAGCCTTTATCACCGTAAACAGAAACGGCGAAACGGGCAAACGACCTTTTGAAGTTTTTATTAATATCGGCAAAAGCGGAAGCGATCTATCTTCTATGGCAGAAGCGATGGGCAGACTCATTTCGGGCTGGTTAAGAAGCGCTAAAGAACCAAACAATGCCTTGGAAGAGATACAAAATCAGTTATCGGGGATAGGCGGGTCTATGAGTATAGGCTTTGGACAAAACAGAATAAGCAGTTTGCCCGATGCTGTAGCTAAAGTTCTAAATAAAGAGCTTATGCTTAGCGAAAAATTTGAAAAGGACGCCTCTCAAAAGTTTATGGAAAAAACTCTGGAAGAAAACATCGGTGTGGAAGTTACGGTACAACCATCGCTTTTTATTAAAGATGCATCCATCTGCCCCGAATGCAACAATATGACTCTTGTAGAAACCGAAGGTTGCGTTAAATGTTATTCCTGCTCTTACACCCGTTGCTAATTTCACAATAACAAACTATTGACAAAAATGTCGGTGGTGTATATCCTAGATGTATGTTAATAAGAACGAATGTGTATTTGGAAAACACAATAATCAGCGAGCTTAAGAATATAGCCAAAGAAAACGACTCCACTATGGCCAAAGTAGTAAGAGGGCTACTCCAAGAAGCTTTAAATAAAAACCCCCGCAACATTGAAGGGTTACTTGCTCTAGCAAAAAAAGCTAAATCTACAGGCATAAAAGATTTGGCAAGCAAGCACGACAAATACCTTTACACAAATGGATAAAATATTTATTGACACCGACGCTTTAGTAGCGCTCAACAATCTTTCCGATAAGCTTCACAATAGGGCTTTAGAAGCAGCTAAAAAAATTAACGGGAAATCGTATCAATACTATATTGGGCTAAATATATTGATGGAAACTCTTACAATAGTAAGCCAAAGATGTGGCAAAAAACAAGCTAACGCGCTTCTTAAAGAATTAAGGTCGGAAAATTACATAGTCCTAAACCCTTCCCAAGAAGAGATTCTAATAGCCGAAGAAATATTCGCAAACGCGAGATCTAAAAATTTATCGTATAGCGATTGCATTAGTTTCGCCGTTATGAAAACCCACAATATCTCACAAGCCTTCTCCTTTGACATTCATTTTAAAAAACACGGGTTTAAAAGGATTAGTATAGATAAGTGATATAATGAGAGTATGAGACGAATGGTAGTATTTGATTTCTATAACCTCCTCCACCGCTCATATCACGCTTTTCCGCGAGAGATGAAAACATCCACAGGCGTTCAAACCAACGCAGTTTATGGTTTTATATCATCAGTTTTAAATATAATCAAAGAATTTAATCCTCAATATGTAATTGTCGCAGGGGAGTCAGGACCTTCGTTTAGAAAAGAACAATTTGAAGATTATAAAGCCACCAGAACATGGCGAAAAGACCATCCCGACGAAGCGAAGGAATTGGACGCGCAAGCTGAACTTGTAAAAGAAATATTGTCGGCAATGGAAATCCCTCTAATAGACATCCCAACTTATGAAGCGGACGATGTTATTGGAAGTGTAACGAAAAAATTCGCCAAGGATAATGTGGAAATGCTCCTAATCTCCAACGATATGGATATGTTGCAGTTGGTTAATGGATTTGTTAAGGCGTTTCGTCCCGCAAGACCTCCTTTTGTAAAAAAGAAGATATATACCAAAGAAGAGGTTGTAAAAAGTTTTGGGTTTGGACCGGATAAAATTGTTGATTACAAATCTTTGCGAGGAGACCCTAGCGACAACATTCCTGGTGTAAAAGGAATTGGCGAAAAAACCGCTAAGAAATTAATCCACGAGTTTGGAAGTTTAGAAAACATATATAAAAATATTGATGCCATTACCCCGCCAGCGCTAAAAAAAAAGCTTACGGAAGGAAAAGAAAGCGCGTTCTTGTCAAAAGAGTTATCCACAATTAAAATTGATGTTCCCGTGGAGACTTCTTTAAAAGACGCGGAAATAAAGGATTTCAGAAATGAGAATGTCCTTTCCGCTTTTAATAAATATGAATTTAAATCTTTACTGGAAAAACTCTCCTCGGACAAAACCCCGCCCACACACGAGAATCAAATGGGGCTAGGATTATAATTCCAGCGTCATTGCGATCCGCCAAACTGGCGGAGAAGCAATCCCTAACGAGATTGCTTCGTTGTTCGCCTACGGCTCACTTTCTCGCAATGACGATGTGTTAAAATACTCTTATGCCTAAAATCGCAATTATTCACGACTATCTTAACACTTATGGCGGAGCCGAAAGTGTTGTTAACGCTATTTGGGAGCTTTTTGATAAACCTCCTATCTACACCGCTTTATGGAACCCCAAAGCCTTTGAAGGTACAAAAGCTTTTGAAAATGCAGATATCCGCGTTCCCAAATGGGCAGGTTTCCCCTTCGTAAATAAGTTCTATAAATACTTGGTTCCCTTATATCCCCTAATGTTTGAAAGACTTAATTTGAGCGATTTTGATATTATACTTTCTTCCTCGGCAAATTTTGCCAAAGGAGTAAAAACTAACAAGGGTCAACTGCACATAAGCTACATTCACACACCTCCCCGCTTTTTATACGGATATCCCACCGAAACCGTTAAACGAGATGTATGGTACTGGAAACCAATTCTAAAAGTTGTGGATTATTTCTTATTAAGATGGGACCAAAAAGCCGCGCAAAGACCAGATTTTCTCTTGTGTAATTCAAAAGAGGTAAAGCTGAGAATCAAAAAATTTTATAAACGGGACGCTGAAATAATTCCGCCATTTCTATCCTTGAATAAAGACTATGAAGAGATAAAAGCCGAAGGCGGCGATTACTATTTAATAATTACTAGAATGTCTTTATACAAAAATCCCGATAAAGTTATCTTGGCATGCAAGGAACTTGGGCGGAGTTTAAAAGTTGCGGGGAACGGGAAAGAATTTGAGAGATTTAAAAAAATTGCGGAAGATGTTTCGTCCAACAAAGGCAAGATTGAAATGTTAGGTTTTGTATCCGAAAAAAGAAAAACGGCTTTGCTTAAAGGTTGTCGCGCCTTTATTTACCCAGTTGAATATGAAGATTTTGGAATGGCACCCCTTGAAGCAATGTATTTTGGAAAACCCGCTATAGTTTTAAACCAAGGCGGGCTTAAAGATTACCTTGTGGAGGAATATAACGGCATATATATACAAAAACCCACCGTAGAAGGGGTGGCGAACGCTATAAAAAAATTTGAGGGTATGGAGAAGAAAGTTAATTGGGAAAAGAATTGTAAGAAAACGGCGGAGAGGTATACTAAAGAACAGTTCCAACACAAACTAAAAGAGTTTGTGGAGGAGAAATGGGAGAAGGCATCTCAAATGTTAAATGTCAAATGTCAAAACCACATCTGAAATCTTAAATCTGAATAAGGTGCTCATTAAGTTTTTAGTTTTAAGTTGTGACTACGCGAAGCGAACTTACTTCGTAACTTTTGAGATTTGCGTTTTGAGATTTGACATTCTTTTATGCCCGAACTACCAGAAGTAACTACAATTACAAATCAACTTAAAAAAGAGGTGGTAGGTAAAAAAATCTCTTCTGTTTTTATTAACCAAAATTACAAGGTGTATCCTTCAAACGAAGAATTTATTAAGGATGTCCTTGGCTCTAAAGTTCGGGATGTTTTTAGAATTGCAAAAGTAATCGTTATTGAAATTAAAAAAGGCGATGAAGAAAAGTATATTGCAATACATTTAGCTATGACCGGCCGGTTACAATTAGCTAAAGATTCGCCTTATCTAGTTAAATGCGAGTTTGAAGACAAATCAAAAATAGTTTTTGCGGACCAGAGGCGGTTTGGATATGTAAAACTTTTAGATGAAGTAGAACTTGCGAAACTTAAAAATAAATACGGCCCCGATCCTTCGGAAGTTACCGCTATAAAGTTTGAGAAAAGGATTAAGAGCAAAAACACGAATATAAAAAACGCGCTATTGGACCAACAAATAATTGCCGGAATCGGCAACATTTACGCAAACGAGGCTTTGTTTATGGCTAAAATTCATCCCAAAACCCGTACTAACAATATAACAACACAACAATACAGCCATTTACTCGCAGAAATTAAGCAAGTTTTATCTGATGCTATTAAACATAAAGGGTCAACCTTATCCGACTTAATGTATAGTGACATTTATGGAAAATATGGGGAACATCAAAAATACTTTAAGATTTATGGAAAACAAAATGAAAACTGCGCGGTCTGCAAAACTAGAATTGAGTTTATAATCCTAAATGGACGCGGGACTTATTTCTGCCCTGCTTGCCAAAAACTATGTTTATAAAAGAGCTGACCCTAACAAATTTTAGAAATCACAAAAAGGCTACCTTTAACTTCAGTAAGGGTGTTAATTTAATACTGGGCCCAAACACTTCGGGCAAATCAAATGTCCTTGAGGTTTTATATTTTTTAGCCACGGGCTCATTTATAAAAGCGAGTTTAGATGGAGACATTATCGCTTACAACGAAAGCTTTTGCAGAATAGACGCAGTGGTTAATAAAAAAGAGGATGCTGTTAGCCTATCCAGCGCTGTAGTATATGTAGAAGAGACCGATAAAACCACAAAAACTTATGAGGTTAACAAAATAAAAAGAGCAAAAAATAAATTTTTGGGAAATTTTTACGCCGTTTTGTTTACTCCGGAAAGCTTGGAGCTTGTTACCGACTCCCCTTCTCTAAGGCGCGAATATATGGATTTTGTGTTGTCTCAAACCGATCCTAAATATCGGGTTATTAAACCTCTTTATGATAAGGTGGTAAGAAACCGAAACCGCATTTTGGAAAAAATTAGGGACACTCGCGTATCCTCCGTTCAACTGGATTATTGGGATATGAAAACTCTGGAATATGGAATATATATCCAAAATACGAGAGATGCTTTTTTTAATTTCGTGGACAGAGAAATGGGCGACACTTCTAAATTATTAGGTCTCAAAAACCTTAAAATTAATTATTTAAAAAACCCTATTTCAAAAGAGCGGCTACAAGACTTTCGTTTAAAAGATATTCAAGCAGGGGTAACTTTAATAGGTCCCCACCGAGACGATTTTGAGTTTTTGCTACAGAACCGAAACCTAAAAAGTTTTGGCTCGCGAGGAGAACAAAGAACTGGAGCGATAGCCCTTAAAATGCGCGAACTTGCGTTTATTAGAAACGAATTGAACAACAACCCCACTCTTCTTTTAGACGATATCTTTAGCGAACTAGATGAGAAACATAGAGAAACCATAATAAATATCTGCCAAGACCAACAAACTATAATTACTTCGGCAGAAAAAGATTTAGTCCCCAAACCCCTAATAGCTCTTGCTAAAACATTTTATCTTTAGGATTATTTTTCTTGCGGGAAATTTGCGGAAATTTTGCGGGAAATGGTAGAATGGGAAGAAGGGATGGTTTTATGGCTTTATTGTTTTCTGGTTTCAATAACAATACAACAATACGGCAATAAAACAATTATCAGATTAATATGTATTCTCCAAAATACACTATAACTAACAACATATTAAACAATGTGGGGCGGGTAGAGGCGGCAAAAGAAATTATTGAAAACTCCCCTCTTATACCTTCATGGGAAAGGGATTTTGTAAAAGACGCGCAAATAAGAACTGTTCACTACTCTACTCATTTGGAAGGCAATCCTTTGGAATTTCCGGAAGTGAAAAAAATAATAGAAGGCTACGAAGAAGATGTTATCGCTCACGATAGAGATGTTTATGAGGTAATAAATTATAGAGAACTTGTCCGTTTTATAGAAAAACTTTTTGAGGAATCCAAAAAGAATAAAAAAACTTCCGCGGATATTATAAACTTAAATTTAATCTTAAAAATACATAAAATACTTTCTCATAAAATATTAAAGGAGGAGAGGCAAGGGAAAATAAGAATTAAAAACGCCAATTTAATAAGTTCAAAAAATTTTGAAAAAGTATTAACATTTCCAAAAGCTGGTGAAATACCGCTTTTATTGGAAAATTTCTTGGCTTGGCTAATTTCCAAAGAAGGAAAAGGGATACATCCCGTTCTAAAGGCGGGAATTGTCCACTATGAGGTGACAAAAATTCACCCTTTTGACGACCAAAATGGTCGAACTGCTCGGGCGCTTTCAACATTAATTTTGTATCTGGACGGGTACAACATTAAAAGTTTTTTTTCGCTGGACGAACATTTTGACCAAAACCCGATGGATTACTATAACCATTTGGCAAGCGTTCAAGAAAATAACGGGGATTTAACAGAGTGGCTAACATATTTTAGCAAAACCCTTGCCATTGAACTTAATAGAATTAAAAACAAGGTTTTGAAATTGTCCAAAGACGCGAAACTAAAGGATGTTGTTGGACAGGTAGCGTTAAGCGAAAGGCAGGAAAAGATTGTAAATTACATTCAGGATTTTGGATTCATAAATAACAGCAAGTGGAAGAAAATATTTTCAGATTACAGCGACGACACAATTTTAAGAGATTTGCAGGAATTGTTGAAAAATAAGATCATAAAAAAGGTTGGAAAAACAAAATCGGCAAGGTATGTTTTAAGATAAAAAAGAATGGTTATATGGTTTTATTGTTACTTCTTCCAAAGTTTGTACAAGTTTTTTAATTCTTGAACGGTGGTGGCGTCTTTGGTTGCAATGTCATCTCTAAAAGCAATAAGTCTCGGAAACCGCAAAGCGTACCCCGCTGTGTGAATTGGGCTTACGGTTATTTCATCCGCTCTTATAGAAGTTAAAATTTTAGGCTCGCACCATACATCGCAAAAAAGCTCTTTTGGGACAATATACTCCTTTGGTTTTTCCAAAACCTTTATTTTATCGCAACGAGCTTTTAATTCCCCCCACTGCTCGTCGGTTAAACCAGTACCAATTTTGGCTATGGTTTTAAATGTGTCGGACTTTTCGTCCAGCGCCCCCACCAAAAAAGCCCCCACACCAAATTTTGCGCGCTGTCCCGCTCCTTTATAATACCCAAGAACGATAGGTTCTAATGTATCTTCCAATCCCCCTGTTTCTTCTCTTTTAAATTTAATCCACGCATACCCTCTTGAACCAACGGTATAAGAAGCGTTTAAATCTTTGGCTACAATCCCCTCAAGACCCTTTTCTATAGCTCTGTTAAAAACTTCCATAAGTTTATCCGCGGTATCCACAATTGTCTCGGGGGCAACGATGATTTTACCGTCCTCGTGAATTATTTTCTTTAAGATTTCTCGCCTATTCTTAAAAGAAGTGTGTATTAGCGATTCTCCGTTATAAAATAAAATATCAAAAACAATAAGTTTCAGAGGAATCTCTTCTGCCATAGCTTTTACATTATGTTTTCTTTTTCTTTTAATGGTTATTTGAAAAGAAACAAACTCCCCTGTTTTGGGGCTCATTCCAATAGCCTCGCAATCTAATATAGCAGTTTGCGCATTAACATTGTTTAAAACGGCGGAAGTTACATCGGGAAACATAGGAGTAGTTTCTTCCAAATTTCTCGTAAAAGTTTTAACAAAAGGAGTTTCCTCTTTTAGTAAAGAATCGCCGCCCAAAGTGAACAATGTTCTAGTTCTGTCCAGATGTATTTGAACTCTTGTGCCATCATATTTGTTTTCTATAGCGGATATTTTATGCCTTTTTATAATATCCTCTGCCGTATCAACTCGCTGGCAACGGGCGGAAAGAATTGGCACCCCGGTTTCTATGTTTATGTTTCTAATTCCACCAATTCCTTCTTCTTTTAACTTTTTTGCTATAAAACCAATATTTGGGTAGATTCTGTATTTTTCTTCAATTTGCTTTTTAAGAGACTTATCCTCTTTTTCCATCCACGACAACGCTTCTATTAGAGTAATTTCCGAAAACCCAAGCCGCATTGTTCCAAGAACTATTTTAATTGCGTATTTAGCGCCTAAACCGTCCATATTTTTTATTAAAGAGGACAACTGCTGTATTTTTCTTTCTTGGGAACCTTCTCCCTCATCTAAAGCGATTTGTTTTAGCTTTTTATGCGCGTCTAAAATTGACAACGCCCCTTCATTTTTGTTTTGCGAAAAGAATTCTGCGGTTTTTCCAAGGTCTCCCAGCTCTTTATATTTTTTTAGAACGACCTCTTTTTCTTTGTTGTACGCAAAAGACAAAGCGCGCATAGCCATTTTTTCCGCCAGATTAAACTGCAAACTCTGATATGGGGGTTCTAAAGTTCCAAGCGACAAAAAAGCGGTTTCGTAAATTTCGTTTACGGAAACGGAATTAAAAAGTTCGGCGAGGATAGCGGTTATTTCAAGTCGTTTGGGTGTTTCGGATAATTTTTCAAGATATTCGCAAAGGGTTTTAAACAGCATAAATACATTCTATCAAAAAGGGTTCAACCCTAAAAGGGTTTGAACCCTAATTAGCATCTGTTATTATAAAAAGAATATGGGTAACAGAAACTATGGTGGAGTTATTTGGACAAACCACGCTTTAGAAAGACTCGTTCAACGGGGTTTGCCCCAAGATTGGGCTTGGCAAACTTTTCAGTACCCCGAGGAGTCAAAACAGGGAAAGCAAGCAGGGACAGTTGAGTATGGGCGAAGATTTGGGGATTATAAAGTTTTAGTGGTGGCGAAACAGAATGAACGCGGGGAATGGCTTATACTTTCTTGTTGGGTAAACCCGCCATTTGCTAAAAAAGCGGGGTTTTGGAAAAAGCTTTGGTTACTATTCTTGCGAGATGTCCTCAAACTCTAAGAGGGGAGTCTCTTTCCCAAAGGTCTCTCCTTGTACAAGGAGAGACCTTAGTCTATGAGTTATTAGGTTATGAAAGAGGTGATATTTATGGCAGGATATGTAGAAAACATTGAAAAATTAACTTTAGAAAATAGCTTTTTTAGAAAAGTGCTTTTTACCGCGCCTCATTCGCAATTGGTTTTAATGTGTCTTAAACCAAATGAAGATATTGGAATGGAAGTCCATAACAATGTAGATCAATTTTTTAGGATTGAGGAAGGCGAAGGAAAAGTTATTCTAAACGGCGAGGAACATATAATCAGTGATGGGTCTGCGGTAATAGTTCCAGCGGGAACCGAGCATAATGTAATAAATACTTCTGCAGACAAAAACCTTAAGTTATACACCATATACAGCCCGGCAAACCACAAAGACGGTACGGTTCACCAAACCAGAGCGGAAGCTATGGTCGCCGAGGAAGAGGAATAAATTAGTATCCTCATAAGGTCGGCTGTAAACTGGTTAGAAATTTCTTGTTATCCCGTTTTTCAAGAATACCCTTCAGACGAGGTAGGTAGTTCTTTTTAGAAACAACTGACCTTCCCAATTCTTTTTCAAGTTCTTTTCTGGCGTTTCCCGCAATCCCCCCACCTCTTCCTGCGTCCTTTTTTAATTTTGGCACACCCTTTGAATCTTCTGTGCGATGAATTTCAGTTGTAGACCGTTCCCCAAGCATGGTAAAAATAAGTTCAAAATCATCCATATGGTCTCTTAAATTCTCCCGTTTCAGTCCTTTTAGTTTTTTATATTCATTAGGTTTTAACCCAAAGGTAGCCTGCGAAATCTCCGCGGTTAAAATTTCATATTCTATTTGCTTTCTCGCTCCTCGCTTTTGCCACTCATCTGTTAATTCTTCGCGAATAGCAATTCCGCGCATTCTCTTTTCAATCCAATCTTCACTATAGCCTTTTAACTTGTAAAGCATTCTTGTTCGTTTGGTAGCAAGCTCCGGATTCTCTATCTCTCGCACCCTTTCATAGCCAACTTTAGCTAACCAACGTTTAAATGGTTCAGCTTTTGGAGAGGGGATGGATTGAATAATTCTAAAAATTCCTTCGGTAGTGGAGCAATTCATCTTTTGTAAACCCCCTTCAGTTTGGATGGAAAGGGGGGTGGCAATTTGCCCCCACCCTTTAGAAAGTTCGGGATCTCTGCGACGCATATCTTTAATATACCCCTCTGGTTGAACCGAATCTGTTAGTACCGCTACTATATCCACAATTACAAACCACCACTCATTATTATGAATAGTTTTTCTAATCTTTTTCCCCTTAAATATCGCAATTTTAGTAGGTACTTTTTCAATCATAAAATTTACGCTCTCTCATTTAGAGTATATGGAATTTCTAGAACAAGGTCAAACAGGAGGGTCAATTAGGGATAGACCCGAATCGGGTCTATCCCTCGTTCGTCAAAAGAGACAATTACTTTTCCTCAAATTAAAAAATATACTCCCGCTATAGCTGTTACACCAGCAATTATTTTTCTTAAAATGTGTTGCCTTTCCTTTAGAAAGAGTATCCCCATAAGAACGGTGAAAAGCGTGGATGTCTGGACAATAGGTATTACTCTTGTTGCTTCGGCAGTTTCCAGCGCTTTTAGTTGCAGTAGATAACCCACAACATTTAACCCCGCAAGCGCAAAAACTCTCCACGACGCAATTTTTAGTTCTGATTTAATCGCGCTGAATTTGACGCGAGGAAAATATATAAAAATAACTGGAACAGTCCAAATAAAAATGCTGTAGGTCTCCGCATTAAAAGATTGCGCGCCTAGTTTATCCAAAGCCCACCCCAACCCCAACATAATACTGATTAATACAGCTATAGCTACCCCTTTTGCCGAAGATTTTTTGGTTTTGGTTTTATTGTTATTAAGAGAAACTATAACCAACGCTGTAATAATTAATATCCCCCCCAACAATTTGTGGGACGTTAAAGGTTCGGAATATAGAAAGATAGCACTGATAAACGCTACTAAAACACTTATATTCATCACTGTGGTTAGAACAGAAGCGTCTAAAAGTTTGGAAGCAACGAAACGTCCCCTCTCAAACATAGCGTAACAAAAAGAGGCTACTACTAGCGCTAACCAAGCTTTTGGAGAAGTAGATAAAGTAAAATCTCTGAAAGAACCCATTGTAAAGAAAATTAAAAGAGCAATTACTGCGGCGATAAAATTAAACACTACCGCCATTGCTCGGGGGTTTTTACTCTCAACAGCAACTATCCTCTGCAATAAATTAAGCGAGGTAAAGAAAAGTACGGAACCGCAAGCCAATAATATCCAAGTCATATTCCCAATTATAATTGAAATTGAAAAGTCTATCCCTATTTAAAATATTTATTGCTCCGTGGTATCGCTCGGAGTTTGAGAAGGCTGATCCCCCCTTGGCATTCCTTGAAACATTCCCCCGCCTATTGAAACACTTTGCGCAGTTATGCTCCCATCAGAATTTTGCTCCCCCAAAGCAGTTACTTGTATCCCGTTTACTAAATCGGACTTTGTTCCCTCAGACATTTTGTTTATCTTGGTAGAATCGGAAATTATAATAAGTTTACTGCTACCGTCTTGCATTTTTACAGTCACACTCTCATTATCCATACTAGTTATCTCCCCACTGACGGGACGAGACATTGCAGTGTTTCCTTGCCTAGCTGTTCCTCCTTGTTGAGGAGCAAATTCCCTGTTCATCCGCCCAGCTAAATTCCCCCGCTGGCTCTTCTGGTACTGTGAACCTGCATAAAAACCCAAACCCCCAACAAGTACGATTGCCAAAATTGTAATTATCACATTGTTTTTTGCCATAAATCTATCACCCCCTCAAAAAATATTACTCATAACGCAATGCCTCTATAGGCTGTAAGTTAGCGGCTTTACGAGCGGGGTACCAACCAAACAACACTCCAATCCCTGCCGATACGGCAAAGGCAAGCAAAACAGAGTTTGCCGAAACCGCAAAAATGGAACTGTTAATTTTGGAGTAAATATAAAACCCAACAACACCAATAATCACCCCAATTATCCCGCCACTAAAAGTTAAAATAATAGATTCGGTAAGAAATTGAAGTATAATAACTTTTTTCTTTGCTCCCAACGCCTTTCTTAACCCTATTTCCCTTGTTCTTTCCGTAACGGACATAAGCATAATATTCATAATTCCAATCCCGCCCACCAGCAAAGAAATTGCCGCAATTCCAGAAAGCATACTGGTAAAAGTTCCAGTAACTGCCGATGCCGTTTCTAAAATATCCGCCTGCGACATAATTCTAAAATCGGCGTTTGCCACATCCTGATTTTGCATTCCCGACCCTCCTTTTGATTTAGTTATACCAATAACTTGAAATGTTTTTCCAGAAATCCTAATACTTTGTCCCACCGTGTCAACCCCCGCGCCAAACAAATCCTTCGCCACAGTTGGTCCTAAAACTGCCACTTTTGAAAGTACTAAAATATTTTGAGCGGTTATAAAACTTCCCGAGATAAGAGTTATTTTTCTAACTTCCGCGTAAATTGGTTCAACGCCAATAATTTGCGTATTAGTATTGTTTCGTCCCGCGGTTACTTGCGCGCGACCGGAATACTCAGGAGACACGCTTTTTATGGTAGTTACTTGCGACGAACTTTTTATAGCTTGCGCGTCTTCATTAGTTAAAGTTGTTGCCCCTCCCGCCGCTCCGCGAACAATTCCAGACGAGCGGGAACCGGGCGAAACCGTTAGCAAATTTGAGCCGATAGACTGAATTTGAGACTGAACCGCCCGCTTGCCCGCCTGAAAGTTTATTTGGCGGATAATCCAACCGATCGGCAAGCCCCACCAATTCCAACAAACTCTTTGCTTTGCTCATTTGCGTCTCTTCAGAAACACCCGCGTATTCCATAGGAATCATTACATTATCCAAAGCGGAAGTTCTCGGAAGAAGGTTATAAGCCTGAAAAACAAACCCGATTTTGCGGTTTCTTATATCTGCCAATTCATCATCCGAAAGTTTTCCCACATCTTTGCCATCAAGAGTGTATGTTCCGCTTGTGGGCAAATCCAGCGCGCCTAAAATATGCATTAAAGTAGATTTTCCAGAACCCGAAGGCCCCATAATCGCCACAAATTCGCCTTTGTAAATTGTTAAAGAGATATTGGACAAAACAACATTTTCCAAATCTCCCGTTTTGTACACCTTTGTTAAATGAGAAATTTTAATAAGTGGGGTTTTCATAGTATTAAAAACCTCGCGGGGACCTGCCGCCAGTTCCTCCAAATCCGCTAAATGGAGAAGGAGTATTGTTCGTTTGATTATTATCCCCTGCTGTTATCACAGCTGTTACTACTTCATCTCCTTCGTTAATTCCAGATATTATTTCGGTTTGATAGTCGTTTGACTCCCCCACTTCAACTTGAACCGTGGTAAAAATATTATCCTTTTTAACTTGTATGGTGGATGCGCCTCCAACGGTTGTAATGGACACGGTGGGAACCAAGATTACCTCGTTTTTAATACGGGTAATTATCTCCACATTAACTGACATATTAGGATATATATCCAGAGATGTTGGGTCAAGCAAAATCGTAACCGGGTAAGAGGTAACTCCCGAGCTTATACTCCCACTGGTGTTTACCGCCAGCACTTTTCCTGTAAAAGATTTATCGGGAAAAGCATCCAAAGTAAGAAGGGCTTTTTGATTAGCTTTTATATTAATGATATCCATTTCAGGCAAATTTACCGAGGCAATAAGCTGTCCATTAGGGTTACTTATTTTTCCAATTGTTTGGGCAGAAACAATTGTCGCCCCGCTGGTGTTGCTGGTGGTGGAATTGGCGGATATAACAGAGCCGGAAGAAAGCGTTACATCGCTTATTACTCCGGCAGAGGGCGCTAAAATAGTTGAGGAGTTTTCTTGATAATCTCGTAATTTGGATGTTGATTTGGCATAAGCCGCCCAAATCTCCGCGTCAGCGTTTTTATATTTTAATTCAGAAACTTCAACCGCTTTTTTAGCTTGTGTTAAAGTCTCGTCAAAAACCGCCTTTTCGTATTCCGAATAATCCAACTCCTCGTCATTTTTTTGGTGGGCAACCGCGTCATCCGCGTCAAGAATTGCCTGTTGGTCAGTTAGCAATTGTATTTTAGCGTCAACTTTGCTTTTTTCGGCTGTTTTTACCGCTTCCAACGCGTCAAGATAGTTCACCCACGCGATAGTTTCTCGTTCCTTCGCGTAATCGTCAAGCTCCACATCGGCAATTTTTTGCCCTTTCTTTACAGTATCACCGTTAGTCACATAAACTTTTTTTACCACTCCCGATACTTTTGTGGTTACATTGGTACTGTTTCCCGCGGTTATGGAACCGGAAGCGGAAATTGCGGTAATTAAAGAACCTTTCGTGGCAATTGCGGTCTCGTAAGTTGTCTCTTTGCTTTGAGAATTAACAATCGTATGCCTAATTAAAATAGCAAGGACTATAATAATAACCAAAAATATAAACTTCTTTTTGATAGAAACTTTAAATAGATAGTTTTTTATAGCCCCCAATTTTTTCATATTAATGAAGTTTAATAACAAAATCTTAATTCTTGCTTAAGGGCAGAATATTACAAACGGGCAAGAGGAAGCGAAACCTCAAAAGTGGAACCTTTGCCGATTTCACTGGTAACATTAATGGAACCTTTATAATCCAAAACAATTTTTTTAGCAATAGAAAGACCTAAACCATACCCCTCAACAAGCGAACGGGATTTATCCGCTCTAAAGAATCTTTCAAATATATGAGGCAAATCTTCTTTTGATATTCCTGCTCCTTGGTCAGAAAGGGCGATTTTGACTTTGTGGTCAGAATTTTCGGAAACAATGGTTATTTTTGAATTCTCGTAACTATATTTTATTGCGTTATCTAGCAAAATCACAAATACTTCCGTAAGTTCGTCCCTGCCCCCTTTAACAAAAGCTGACGACACTTTTGTAACAATCTCAATATTCTTTTTCTTTGCCAAGGGAGACATTTTATTACACACACTTTTAATAATCTCGCGCAAAGAAATGTTTTCTATGTTTTTGCCATTATTAATTGTGTGTACTCGAGCAATTTTTAGCAGACTGTTCGAGAGGTTTTGCAATGCCCCCAATTCTTCAAGATTGCTTGAAATAAGTTTTCTTGCTTGCTTTTCGGATATTCGTTTTTCCAAAAGTTTTCCTTCCATTTCCGCTCTAAGAGTGGCGATGGGCGTTCGGAGTTCGTGGGAGGCGTCGGAAATAAATTGATTCTGCTCGTCAATCATAAGTTTTATGGGGCGAAGAGTTCTGCCTGCCAAAAAATACCCCGCTCCGCCAGAAACGGTGAGAATACCCAAATTTATTAAAAGCAAAGTATTGGCAAGTTGCCGTCTTTGTTCTTGCAATTCCTCCACACCAAACCCAAAATTGCTCGGGGGACGAGGTAAACTTCTTATTCGGTTATTGTGCAGACGAATTAAATTTTCAATTTGGCGGGAAACATTGCCGAAAATTGCCAAACTAAAAAACGCACTAACAAACATTATGATAATAAGATACCAAGCGGTTAATTTAAGACGAGTTGTCTGAAACATACTCATTTTTCTTCCTCCCTTATTTCATAACCAAATCCGCGAACAGTTCGGATTAATGACGAATTAAAAGGAACATCTATTTTATCCCGTAAATGTTTTATATGAACTTCAACCGTGTTTGGCAAAACATCAGAATCATAATTCCATACTTGAGTTACTATCTGCTCTTTTGTAACAACTTTGTTTTTATGCTTTATAAGATATTCAAGGATAGAAAATTCTTTGGGGGATAGTGTGATTAATTTACCGCCTCTTTGTACCTTAAAGGTTGCGGGGTCCATTGTTAAATCTTTAACTTGCAGTATAGTCTCAACCACATTTGAGGACCGACGGACGAGAGCGCAGATGCGGGCAAATAATTCTTCAAATGAAAACGGCTTAACCATATAATCATCGGAGCCAACATCAAGCCCCGAAACTTTATCGGAAATCTGACCCTTGGCGGTAAGAATTAAAATAGGAGTAGCTATTCCTTCTTTTCTAATTTTTTGACAAATCTCAAGACCGTTTATTTTTGGAAGCATTAAATCAAGAATAATAAGGTCAAAACTTTCACCAATTGCCAAATCCAGCCCCGTTTCGCCGTCGTAAGCTAAATCCACAGCATATCTTTGAAGTTCCAAAGCTCGTTTGATGGCGTTTGCTAGTTTAACTTCATCTTCCACAACGAGTATTTTCATAGCTTAATAGTATACCTCTATTTCTTAACTTTTGCTTAAGATTGCGCAAGTTGAAGACGGATTGCCTTGCCGAAAATTAAAGCGTTGGCAACCTTTTTACAGGCACTGTCCAAAATTCTGGCAAATGTGGGCTGGGAAATCTTCATTTTTTTGGCAGACTCTGTTTGGTCTAACCCATCAACCTCATACAGCTTTAACGCTTCAAGCTCATCGGGCAATAGCAAAACCTCATCAAGCAATCGCAGAGGTATGCCTTGAGGTTTAAAATAAAAAACATTCGGCTTAAACCGCACACAGCGGGGTATTTTATGTCTGGTCATATTTTTCACAATTGACGCTTACTCACTGGCGCTTAATTCCTTCTCCTCTTTTTTAACATCCTCAAGCTCTTCTTCCAAAGCTTTTTTATAGTCGGAAAAATCTTTTAGCTTTTCTTCTTTAGTTTGAGGCTTATCCCAACCAAAATACCTCCCCAAACCTCGCCCAGCTCCAAACCCTCTGCGCCAACCCAAACCGCACATCCCAAAACCTTTTCCTGTTGTAGGTCCCATACCTTGCGGACCTGTTTTATCAAAATTGGACATTGTTTTTCACCGCCTTTCTTTAGCGTATAAACTAAATAATACTTGAATACCTATTCATTATATTCCACCGCTTTTTATTTGTCAATAAAAAAAGACTAGAATTTGTAGTATTATTAAAAAATGGAACCTAATAAAAATGTTATTATGTGGCTTGTTCTTTTTCCTCCCCTTGGCGTGGCTAGGGTATGGACAGTTTCCACTTGGAGTAAAAAAAGAAAGATTTTAATAACTGTTCTTGTTGGACTTTACTTTATAGCAACAATACTCGCAACCATAGCTCCCCTTTGGTATGTAAAAAACCTATTAAACAACTACTCTTTGGGGATATAACTAAAAGTCTCTAAAAACAAAAACGCCCCCGTATTGGCTCAAGTAAAATACCTTGATTCCTTTACGGGGGGGTCTAACACAAACTACTGCGGTAGCTCCGCAGTTATGCCTTCAGCCCACCACTTCATACAGTATTTGCAGTCCAAACCGTATTCAGGGAAAGCGTCCAAATCTACCTGCTCCAGTCTCTCGCCCACCGGCACCACAACATTGCCCTTGTTGTCGTTGATGGGGCCGGTAAACACATCAAAACGGGTGAACTCCCCCTTCAACATCTTGGCCAGGAGGTCGCTTACTTCCTGAAGCACCTCGGGGGGCAGGTCTTTCATACCCATAGTGAGTTCCTGACCAGCCATAAAACCGAATAGCCCCAGGGCGCCAGTGTCGGCATCAAAGTAGTCCCAGCCCGGCTTGTAGTTACCGTCGATGACTCCTTGGGTAATCTTGGCGTAAATCGGACCCCAAACCCAGTACGGCGCGGTAAGGCACCTCTCCACCTTGCAAGAACCGACCCAGTCGTAAGTAACACCCCATTTACCCTTTGCCTGCGCCACATCGGCCACGGCGGGCGTATCCGCGCCCGTGAAGACCACCTGCGCGCCCGCGTCAAACAAAGAAGCGGCTGCTTCCTTTTCGATAATCGGGTCGTGCCAGGTATTTATCCAGCGCACATCCATCGTACATTCAGGGCAGGTCTTCTTCATGCCCAAGGCGATGGCGTTGCCCAGGCGGATCTCTTCGGGGATGGGGAAGGTTGCCATATAGCCCAGCTTCGGATTACCGTCCTGCTTGGCGCGGGCGCCGGCCAACATACCGGCCAGATACTTCATGTCCTCCATCGCTCCCATCAAGTTGCCGAAGTTCGTCTGGTTGGACTTGATGCCGGTCAGGTGGATGTACATGATGTTGGGGAACTCGCCGGCCACGACTTCCATCGGGTCCATGAAGCCGAAGGATGTGCCCAGGATCAGGTTGAAGCCCTTGCGGGAGAGGCTGCGGAAGACCTGTTCCGATTCAGCGCCTTCAGGGATGTTTTCCACATAGGCGATATGAACATTGGGGACATTCTGCTCGACATATTGCAGTCCTTCGTAGTGCGCCTGGCTCCAGCCCCCGTCGTCATGCGGACCGATGAGCACAGCGGCCACATTGAACTTGTCCTTGACGACGTCTGGGATCTGCATACCACCACTCTCCGCAACCGGCGTTGCCACTAGCGTCACAACAGTCGGTTTCGGTGTGGGTTCCGGGTTCGGCTGGAATTTGCTAAACTTAGTATCCGCGGGGTCGTAATTGTCTACAATCCCCAAAGTTACCAAGCCAGCATTCTTGGCCGCAATACCCCAAAACACACCAATTGGATTGCTACCGTCAGACAGTTTGTCATCGGGATTACCACCCCCGGCTAAGTCAGAATTGGCACGGACAACAGCGCACTGTTTGTGTAATAGTTCACACACATGTAGAAACGCGCTACCTTCCATCTCGATGAATGTAAGTCCCAAGTCCTTATCCAAGTACTCACGAAACTCGGCATTGTCTAGGAAAGTCTGGGACGAACCCGCGCGACCCCCTACAACCAAATTCACCGGCTTTGTCAAGCACACACCTTCGCTACACGATGCAAGCTTGCTCGCGCTCACTTTTTCTGCGGCGGCCAGTAAGGCGGGACTTGCCCCAAACCAGTATTGAGACTTCCCACCCGGCATAGAACTTGGTGCTATTTGCATTGCCCCATATGCCGGATAGGCAGGTTCGAACCATGGGGGGCAGGCATTCTCGCCAGCAGATGTTTGGTTACACCAGTAGTTCTCCTGATAGTGGATCATCCACTGTGGCACCATAACATCTCCGATGTGCCCCTCCTCAGAAGTGCCCCCGGATATACCAGTGTACAGCCCTGTATCCCCCTTGAAAAGCAACCACGCTAACATGGAAGAAGCCGCCGCATTAACCATACTGGTATCCGACACCGCGGCAACCACGGGATCTCCGTGGTAGGTTCCGAGCGTGAATGTGATAGCATCGCTGGCGTAAGGTAGCACAATAGTACTCGTTACA
>JAHIUT010000064.1 GCA_018817085.1 Patescibacteria group bacterium
TCCTTTATTTCCACCTCATCCACATCTACACTGCCCGTATTCTTTACAGTAATCCTAAATTGAACTGTATCTCCTGCCTCAGCACCGGTTATTTTACTCTTAAATTCCCCACTCGTTCCAAAACGCACTTTCTTTTCCAAAGAAAAATCTCTATCCTTTATTTCAATACAATTTTGACCCCCACCATAAACAGGAGTACATATAGTTTCCGCGGAAACACTTTTTGGTAACAAAGCAAGAGCGACAAAAGCGCCCAAAACTACCGTTACCGCAAATATTGATTTTTTCAACATAAGTTTATAAAACATATTTCTACTCCAGTATCCGCCATTCTAGCACATCAAAAAGCACTTGTCAAGTCTATGGGGTGCGTGGTGTCTGGAATTATAATATAGTAATACACAGACCTCCCGCCAACCACTACAAGACGCCCCCCCCCCCAAAAAACCCTGCTGGGGTAAAAAACCAAAAGCCAAAAGAGTCTTTCTGCTTTATGCGCACAAAAAGGCGTTCCTTGGCAACACAAAAAGATCGCATCCTCTATTGTCAATCTCCCCATTCAAAGAATTGGCATATTTAGGTATAATTATTTTAATGACTACAAAACCAAGACAACTAATAGTTTATTTTCTTGCGACAATTATTTCATTAATTCCTTTGGTTCTACTTCTTCATATAATCCTTAAACCGGGATACATAATTTTTACGGATGTTACGGAAGGTCTTAAATTGGACCATTTATATGAAAGATATATATATACCTATAGCAACGATATAGGAGACGCTCTAGCAGAAAAGGCGCGTATTCCTTTGTTTTATTTAACACTTGTAATTTTCAAATTATCCCAACTTAACGATCCTTACTACATAAAAATTAAATTCGCCGTGTTAATTGTAGTAACCACACTCTCATATCTAATAGGATTAAAAAATATACTTGAGACAAAAAATGGAAGCAAACCAAACCCCACTCACTTATTAATATCTTTTATATTCGGAAATCTATTCTACTTAACAAACTATTGGGCTACTAACAGACTTACCCACTTTTATCTATTTTTCTCATCCGCCGGCGTTATTTTAACTTTCGGTCTTTATTACAATTTCTTATTTTCAAAAAGTGTCCGGATAGAAAAGCTAATAATATTGTGCGTGCTATTATCCATTTTTTCAGCCACTCCCCACACCCCTATTTTAACTGGCATTATATTCGTTTCTCTAACACTAGTCTTCCTACTACAGAAGAACACCGATTGGAAAGAGAAATTAATTAAAATAAAATTCTTACCCGCATTTTTTATATGTTACTTGCTTGTAAACCTTTACTGGATAGTACCTTTTACAGTTTCCAAAATGGGACCTGACGCAATTTTAAGCACAGATATGGTGAACTTACTCGCAAGAAACAACACCCTACTCAATCAAGCATCCCTAAAAGGCTATTGGTGGCAAGAGCTTTCGGAATACCCTATAAACAAAACACTTATCGCCGAAGCTTTAGACTTGATATCTTCGTGGCTTCCACTCGCAATTTTGGGAAGTCTGTGTTTTATCAAAACAAAATCCAAATTAAAACAAAATATTTTCGTCTTATTCATAATAAGTCTAGTATTAGGAAGCAAAAATATCCTATCCGCAAATATATACAATTTTTTGATGTTCCACTCCCCTATTAAAAGCATTGGCTGGCTCTTCAGAGAGCTGGACAAAATAGGTCTTTTACTAACGCTATGCTATTCAATAACGATAAGCTTTTTAGTATTTTTGGTAATGAGCAAAAAGAAATTTAGGGCGATAATCATAACTCTCGTAACAATTTTGCTCATTAACCATTTGTTCTATTTCGGGAAAATAGTTAAAAGATACTACACTCCGCAAAGACCGCCTGCGGAATTTTCAGAGGCCAATAAAATACTTGAAAAAGATCTGGAAGAATTTAATGTACTTTGGTACCCGGGTATTGAACAACCATGGTGGCTAAAAACAAGAGAAAATAGATTCGTGTTTACAAATCTTCTATCGGTAAAACCCACCATAACTACTAGATCAGACTTAATTTTCTTTTTTGATTATGTATTTAATAACGAAAATCTTGACCAAATAAATGTGTCCAAGGCGCTAGACATCGCTGGTGTAAAATATCTTATTTTAAGAAAAGACGAATTTTATCCTTACGACGCTGGGTTGGAAAATAAGCTTCTGCTACAGCCCAAACTAAAACTTATATACAAATCAAATATACTCAATGTGTATGAAAATACCGCATTCTCTGGCTTAACTAAGATTTATTCAAAAGCAGTTGTTACCAACAAGGGACTAGCCATTTTGCAAGACTTGGATACCTACAATATAGATGTTTCAAATACTCTAATATCTTTCTCCGACCTTAATATTTATAACCTCCCTGTTGAGAAGACTTACAACATAGAAAACGGAGAATACATAGATGCCGCTATAGATGAGTACAGAAATTCCTTTATATTTCCAGCAAAGTATATTAACTTGGTAGAATCCGGGAAAAGAGATTTTTGGAGAAAGTCCTCCCTCAAAAACATATCCTACGCGGAAAATAAGTTTTTCTTTAACAATTACGGTTTAGATGTAAGCCAGTTTGATTATGATGAAATGGTAGCTACCGCCCAAGACGGCAAGCAATTAATTGATAAATCCAAAAGCCCAAGCAAGTTATTCAGCATAAGTTTTTCTAAACACCCTAATATTACGGCAGAAAAAAATAGTTTTTACTATAAAAGCGCACCAAAAGATTTTGAATACCACTGGGACATAATAAGAAGCGACCTCATTAATGTCTCTGGGGTCCAGGCAATAAAGGTAAAATTTAAAACCGATATTAAAAAGGATTTGATTCCTCACTTTAAGATCACCTCTTACGATGAGACAGCCTCGTCAACAGATATTAAATTTATATACCCGGACGAGAAAGGTGAGGTTGATGAGGTTATTGGACTGCCTGAAGACGCTATAATGGCAGATTTCAGTATATGGACCTTATCCAACCTCCAAAATCAGGAAGGATATTCCTATAAAATTGAAAACTTTAGTATTGGAGATGTATCCAACAATACACAACCAATATCTTTAACTTTCAAAGCAGACACAAACTGCTTTGGGAAATGCGTAGTTTACGCCAGAATATTAAAAAGCAAACTGGGAGGAACTATTGAATTAAATATTGATGAGGATTATTTATACGCAGATACAAAAGAGTCTGACCTTAAAGAGAGATATAGCTGGATTAAAATGGGACAAGTGAACATAACCAAAACTTATGGAAACACGCACACCCTAAAACTATCTAACCTAAAAGGAATAAATTCAATCAACACCCTAGTGTTCTTAAACGCAGAAGAAAGCGAAAAATTGGAGCGCGCGACGCAAAAAATGGCGGAAGAAAACATAAAAACATCGGCGATACAAAGCAGAGTGCCCCCCATCCCACAAAAAACCACTGCTGTTAAACAGATTGCCCCCACAAAATACGCTGTGACAATATTAAATAAGCCAAATACACCATACATATTGGGTCTCGCAAAACCAGAAAACCAAAACTGGATAACAAACAATGAAAAACCTTTTCAAATAAACGGCTTCTTCAATGGGTGGGTGGTGAACAATTATGTAGACAAGAACTTAAATATTGAATATCGTCTGCAGAAATACTTTTACATCGGAAGCGCTGTTTCTATCTTTACATTAGGAACCTTATTTGCCTTTCTATATATAATAAAGAAAAGATGTCCAAGGGTATAATCTCTCCGAAAGTAACCCTTTGTCAAAAATAAGGGTGTTTCTTATTACCTCTTCAAAAACGGTTTTTGAAGTTTCCCAAGAAAAATTCTTTGCCCACACAATAGATTTTTCTCCCATCTTATCCCGCAATAATTTATCGGATAACAAGCGATCTGCGTACATTATAAACTCTTTTTCATCTTCAGCTAAAAATCCAGTTTCATTATTTTTAATTGAGTCCCTAATTCCTGGGACATTAAAACCAACGGAAGGCGTTCCACATAGCGCGGCCTCAGTTACGGTAATCCCCCACCCCTCTTTCATAGAAGGCATAAGAAAAACCCAGGATCTCTTTAGAAGCTCAAGTTTTTTTCTTTCTGAAACAAAACCTAACATTGATATATTATCAGCAGAACCGAAAGATTTAATAAAATTTAAAAGCTGTATTTCATAATCCCCCGCCCCAGCAATATAGAGCTTAACACCTCTGTATTTCTTAGACAGTTTCTTCAGGGCTCTAACCGCCACCTCTAATCTCTTATAAGCCTTTAACCTGCCCACATACAAAAGCGCGGGAAATTTGTATTTTTTTACACCGACCGGCACTCGCGCCGAAACCGCATTGAAAGAAAGAAAAATATTTTTGTCGTCAAAACCCAACTCCCTAAGCTCGTTAAGGGTTGACGGAGAAACGGTAACAATATTTACTCTTTTATAAAGAGTAGGCATTAAAAATCTTTCAAGCAGGTAGCCTATACTGGCTAATGGAAAAGCAAACTGCTTAAACCATTGTTTTTTGTGTATATGATGAACAACCAAAATTTTCGGCTTCCTACAATACAAAGGCGTAAAAAACGGTATGCCGTTTTCCACATCTATTACAATATCCACAAATTTTCGCAAGGAAAAAATATAATAAAAAAAGGCATAAACATAAACTGTTAAGAAACCGCCTTTTCTTATAACCTTTACGCCGTCTATTTCATCCTCTGAAAACAAGTTTCCGGGCTTTGAAGTAAACAAAATTACCTTGTGCTTTTTCGCCAATCTTTTTGCAATCTGGTGAATATACACTTCGGAACCCCCCATTTGAGGATGTTTAACGTCCCGCCAAGAGAAAATCAATACATTTGCTCCTTGTTCCGGAGCTTTTGTTCTGTAAAATTTAGTAGACTTGTTTCTTGCCACATAGGAAATTTCTGAAAGCTTTAATGTTAAAAGCTCTTTAGTTATATCAAACGCCCTTTTAACAAAATGCAGATTTGCGCTTAACTTTTCGTTCCATTTAACTTTAACTTCAAAAACCTTGTAGTTTAAGTATTTGCACACTAAAAGTATGTTTACATCAAAAGCGTAACCCGTGTTAGACAACCTGCGAGCTACTTCTTTAGCTCTACTATTTCTAAAAAGTTTAATTCCGCATTGAGTATCTTTATAGGACAACCCAAAAACTATTTTGTTTATTAGCCAAAAGGTATTGATAAGCATTTTTCGTTTTAAGGATATTTTTTCCTTTATCCTGCTTCCGATTACCCCATCCAATTGAGGGGTTTCAACAAGAAACTTGTAAAGTTTAAGTATATCTGAAGCGCAAACAGCCCCGTCAGAGTCGGTATAACCAATAATTTTACCGCTAGCTTGCAAAAACCCCAAAGAAACCGCCCCACCCTTACCCGTTATATAAGGAGTTTCAATAGATTTTATAAAAGGGGGGGTCTTTGAGTACCTTTTAACTACACTTAATGTTTTTTTATCTTTGGAGTTTAAAACTACAATAATTTCAATAGGGAAATTTTTTAAGGACGAAAAAAACGAGCCGTATTTAGCCAATGTTTTATTTAGCTTTTTGGCGTTGTTAGCAGGTATTATTAAAGATAATTGCAAGTTTTTAGGCATATTAAAACAAAAAACTCCGATTAGACGGAGGTTTAATTCCTTTTAAAACATCCTTCCAATAAAGAATATCTTAAAGGGACGGGCTGAACAGTCTGAAAATCCGAAGATTCTCAAAACTGCTCAACCCTTTTTGTCTCCTATCTCCTCTACTTCAAGTTCCAGCTCGCGAAAATGCCGCGATTGACCCCGAGTTTTGGGTCATCCGCGCCATAAACAACAAGCTGGTCGCCCACGGCGATTTGGTAA
>JAHIUT010000065.1 GCA_018817085.1 Patescibacteria group bacterium
AATCTTTTTCATTTGCCGCGCAACCATAAGTTCTCAAAAAGTATTTTTTAAGCTCTTTCATAGCCTCTATTATAGCAGGAATTGGACTCAACCCCGTCTGTAAAATAGGGATAGACCCACCCGCCATTCGCCAGCTGGCGAAGGCGGGTGGGTCTATCCCTAATTGTGTTTGTTTAGTTTTTTTCGCCCTTGCATTTTATTGAAATTAAGACGGCTTATTACAGGTTTCCCCGTTTTGGCTTCAATTTGTTTCCTGGCAGTGCCGGCAATTCCTCCGCCTTCCCGAGCCACCCTCCTGTTTTCAGGAAAAGTCTTCGGTTCGCGTTTTTTAGATATCTCCGTAGTTGCCGTTTCTGCTAACATGTTTAAAACTAACTCTAAATTGGTCATATTGTCTCGCAAACTCTCCTTTTTTAAATCTTTATGTTTTTTGTAATCTTTGATTTTTAATCCAGCCCACGCAAAAGAAATGTCATCTGTTAAAATCGCAAACTCCCTGCCTGTCTTAACACTGCGTTCCTCCCACTCATTAGTTAAATCCTTTCTTATTTCAATACTTTTCAAACGCAAATCAACCCAGTTTTTGGAATATCCTTTTTTGAGATAAGTTGCAAGCCCTCTTTGAATAGCTTTTTCGGGGTCCTCTACCTCTTCAACTCTTTCATACCCTACGCGTGCTAGCCAAAGTTTGAATGGTTCCGCTTTTGGCGAAGGAATAGATTGAATTATCCTAAACATCGTTTCGGTATCTGCGGTATCCGTCAAGTAAAACTTGCCATCAGAAGCTCTCATTTTCAGTTGGTTACATCTTGTAACCAACTCACTCCCTTCTTGCTTTAAGCGGTTTTTAAGAACTTTCCAATAATTTCTTGGGTTTTCGCTTGCGTTTAGCGCGTTAACTATATCTACTACCGAGAAATACCACAATTCCTTCTCGTCGTCCCAAACTCTTCGGATTTTTTTGCCTTCAAATATAGCGAGTTGTTTTTTGGTTTTTTTCATAAGAAATAGTTATTATACCTGTTGATATTATATACAATTCTTATTAATTAATGAAGCTCTGCGTGGCTCGCCACGCAGTATCTTCTTTTGTTCGCTTAGCGAGAGAAATCGGCTCTCATCTGTGTAGCAAGCTACCCAGTTTTCCCGCTCACAAAATAAAATCCCCGTACTAAATGATCAAAATAGGGATAGACCCAATTTGGGTCTATCCCTAATTGTGTTTGTTTAGTATTATGAGATTATGCAAAATAAAGAAAAGTTGTGGAAAGTTGCGCCTAAAAAGGGCAAAGATATTTTTGAACAACTTGCTATAAACCGCAATATCTCAAATCTTGAAGAATTTATAACACCCCCTTCGCCCCAAGAGACATTAAATAGGATATTTAAGGAAGATAAAATTTTAAAATCCGAAACGGACAAAGCCAAAAAACTAATTTCAGAAGCCATAAAGAAAAAAAGTCCTATCTACATTCACGGTGATTACGATGTGGATGGCATCTGCGCCACCGCTATTTTGTGGGAAAAAATATATTTCGGTCTGAAATATAAAAATTGTTTTCCCTACATCCCCGATAGATTTAACGAAGGATATGGTTTGTCTAAGGAGAGCGTGGACAGCATCATCAAAACTTTGCCAAAGGAAAACAAGTCGCCCCTGATTATCACAGTGGATTGCGGGATTTCTTCTATCAAAGAAGTTCTATACGCAAAAGAAAAAGGGTTTAATGTAATAATTTGCGACCACCACCAAAAAGGCAAAAATCTGCCCAAGGCTAACGCAATTTTGTGGACGGATAAACTTTGCGCTGCCGGTATTGCTTGGGTATTGTCCGAATCAGGGTTTGATTTGTCCGCCCTTGCGACGGTTGCGGATGTGCAGCCCTTAACAGGGTATAACCGCTCTTTGGTTAAATATGGTTTGCTTGAACTTAATAAATTAAAACGAACGGGGCTTAAAGCTTTGGTAGAAATTTCAGGAATAAAGGACAAAAAAATAGGGGTGTATGAGGTTGGGTGGGTAATTGGTCCCCGGCTTAACGCCTCCGGCAGGCTTGAAAGCGCTTTGGATTCTTTGAGACTTTTGTGTACCACAAGCAATACTAAAGCTTTGGCAATTGCAAAAAGTTTGAATTTATTAAACTCAAAAAGGCAGGAGATGACCTTTTCCATATTTGAAGAATCAAAAAATTTTTATAAGAAAGATTTAAAGATAATTATTTCAGAAGGGAAAAGGTTTCATGAAGGGATTATTGGGCTTGTTGCTGGAAAGCTTGTTTCGGAATATTACCTCCCTTCCATAGTTATTAGTAAAAAGGAAAAAATTAGCAAAGGTTCCGCCCGTTCTGTAAGTGGTGTGGATATTATAAAAATGTTAAGGAATTTTGAAGATTTGTTTGAATCGGTAGGGGGGCATCCAATGGCGGCTGGTTTTAGTATTAAAAACGAACAGCTAGAAAATCTTGTTAGAGAGCTTTATATCTTTTCGGAAAAAAATATAAAAGATGAAGACATTATTCAAGAAATAAAGATAGATGCGGAAATGTCTCTTGAAGAAGTTACTTATCCCCTTTTGGATTTTGTGGGAAATTTTGCCCCCTTTGGGCTGGGAAACCCGGAACCGGTGTTTTTAACAAGAAATGTTGAAATTTATGAAATTAGGAAAATAGGTAAGGACGGGGGACATCTTAAGATATCTTTTAAGGATTCAACCGGAGACATAAAAAATGGAGTGGCTTTTGGTTTTGGCGGTTTTGAGGCTGTCCCCAAAGATAAAGTTGATATTGTGTATACCTTAAACGAGAACATTTGGAATGGGAGGAGAAATTTGGATTTGAGGATTAGAGACATTAGGAAATCAGGATTTAACTAAGGAGTCTCCTTTTTTCGAAACCCCGCTTACCACCACTAGCAATGGAACCGCCACAAACGGTGAGGAGTATGTTCCTGATATGGTTCCAATTAAAAGCGCCACTGCAAACCACTTAACTGTTATTCCTCCAAGAACCGTAAGCGCCGTTAACATAAATATTATGGTTAACGAATTATTTAACGACCGCGTCATTGTTTCGGTTATGGCTTTATTCGCCAAATCCCCCATGCTCCTGTTTTTGCTATGCGCGGTACTTTCTCTTATTCGGTCATAAACAACTACAGTATCGTGAACGCTAAAGCTTAATACTGTTAAAACTGCGGTAACAAAAAGCGTGCCCACTTCAACATTTAGAAAATGTCCCAGAAGTGAAAAAGTTCCAAGCAAAACAAGGCTATCGTGAAACATAGCAATTACCGCGCACACCCCGTACATTTTGTCTTTAAATCGCCAACCCACATAGCTTAAAATAGCAATTGCCGCCAAAATAACTCCGGTTAAGGTTTTAATTAAAAGCTCTTTTCCCAGAGTAGGCCCCACAGTTTCAAATCTAATTTCATCCACAACCCCAAAATTATCCGCCAACCTTTGTTTTGCTCTGTTTTTCTCTTCCTCGGAAATAGGCGCCATTCTTATCAAAAATTGATTGTTCCCAGAAACTTGTATAGGCAAATGTTCCAAATTTTGTTCTTGGAATATCTTATTAATGGTGTTTATTTCGGTTGGTTTTTCAAATTTTATTTCCCATAAACTTCCGCCGGTAAAATCAATGGATGGTTTTAGTCCCCAAATAAAAAGGCTAATAACGCCGGGAATAATTACAAGGCTGGATATGGCAAGATATATTAATTTGTATTTCATAAAGTTGATTGTGTCCATAGTAGATAAATTCTAAAAACCCGCATTTGATCAAAGAAATTCCTATCTCAAAAGTCAAATCTCAAATCGCAAAGCCACAACTCAAAACCTTAAATCTAAAGAAGGAATTCAGATTTGAGATTTAAGATTTGGCTTTAACATTTGACATTTGGTGGGTTATCCCTTATAAAAAATCCTAATCAAATTTCTGGTAACTATTATCCCTGTAAATAACGATATTACCACTCCCAAAAACAAGGTTAAAGCAAAACCTCTAACTGGACCTGCGTTTACCAAAAAAGACCAATTGAGAGGATTAAATAAAACAAAACAAGTAATAAGTGTTGAAATATTAGCGTCTCTAATTGAGTCCCACGCTCGTCCAAATCCTAGTTCCATAGAAAGACCAAGAGGTTTTCCAAGCCGTCTTTCTTCTTTTATTCTTTCAAATATTAAGATATTGCTGTCCACGGCCATACCTATTGAAAGAATAAACCCCGCCAACCCCGGCAAAGTTAAAACAACGGGAATTAGTTTGTATATCGCCAAAGTGATTAAACTATAAATAAACAAAGCTATAACAGCCAGAATACCAAGTTTCCCGTACATTCCTATCATAAAAACGGCAACCAAAAAAAGTCCCACTCCTCCCGCAACCAAACTTCTTTTTACGGAATCCGCTCCCAAGGTGGCGCCGATATTTCTTTGTTCAATCACTTTTACCGAAACAGGTAGAGCCCCAGCGTTAAGTTGAATTACATACGATTTCGCTTCGTCTAATGTAAATTTTCCGGATATTATCGCGCTTCCGTCAGTTATTACCGCTTGCACCGTGGGCGCGGTTAAAAGGGAGTTGTCTAAAAATATAGCGAGCGGTTTTTGCAGATTTTTTTTGGTTATTTCTCCAAATTTTTCCGCCCCGCTTTGCGTAAATTCAAGCCCAACTTCGGGTTCATTGGTTTGCTGATTAAACGAAACAAGAGCCTTTTTAAGGTCTCCCCCGGATAAATCCGTATCCACAAAATCGGCAATGGTGGCAGTTTGCAGGTCTTTTCCCTCAACCAGTTCTCTAAAATTAAGTTTAGCGGTGGTTCCGATAAGGCTTATGGCGTCTTGAGTGTTATATATGCCGGGAAGTTCCACAAGTATTCTATAGGAGTCTCCAATTTTAGCGGTTTGAACGGTGGGTTCTGAAACGCCGTATAAATTAACTCTTCTTTCTATAACTTTTTTTGCGGCGTCTATAGCGGAAACTCTATCCTCTTTGGCAATGTTTTCCATATCCGCCTGCAAAACAACATGAACGCCTCCCGCTAAATCAAGCCCCTTTCTAATGTTTAAATCCCGTTTAAATTTTCCATTTAGAATATCAATGGAGTACCCCCCAATTTCGGTATCGCGAATTCGTATTTTTGGAATATCAATTAGAAGCGTGATAATTGTTATTGCCAATATAAAAAGTCCTAGTGACCTTGTTTTGTTCATAGCGGGATTATTTTACCAAACAGAATTTAGATTCGTCTCCCACAAGTACGACCCTTCCTTGCAGAAGTATGTTTAAAATAAAGGGATCTCTTCGGGCTTTTTTAAAATCAAACTCGTCTTCTCCCAGCACCGTGTAATTTATTTCATGCCCTAAATCTTTTTCGGATTTTTTAACGAGTTCTTGCAAATACTTTATGTCCACAGCCCCTACCAAAAGAAGGTCCACTTCGTTTGGAGTGGCAATCCTTCCCTGCGCAAATTCGGTGGATAAAAGGGCAAATTTAACTTTTCCAAGCTCCGCAAGGTTTTTAACAATAAGACCTCCCAACCCCACTTCTTTATTTACAAAAGATAATATCTCGCTAAAAGAGGAATAATCGGTTCTAACGGAGTAAAAAATTTTGTTAGTCTTGGGTTCTTTTTTGAGCATCCCGCATTTTTGCAAGCGGTCTAATTCCCTTCTTACCGCATTTATTTCCGTGCCTACTCTTCGGGCAAGTTCTCTTATATGCAAGGGAGTATGCAGATTTTTATAGAGTTCCAAAATTATTTTAGTTCTCACTTCGGAGGTGATTATATCTTTGAGCATTTTGGTTACCCTTCATTGTGTAACGAAACTCAACGAGTCGGCGCTTTTAGTGGGGATGATTTCAACCCAAATCTGACCGCGATTAAATTCCATTTCTTTTCCGCTTTCATCATAAAAAAATGTTCTTTCTCTAATGGACGATTTAGACCAAGTGGCGTTTATAACCTTTCCGTCCATAAATATTTTTGCGGTACCCGACCCAACAATATCGTATAAAAGATGGTTCTTTTTATCCTCTGCGGAAGTCTCTTTCGTAAATTGAACCACAACATCTTTGGCGACAATATCCTTTTGATTTTCCGCGTCAATAAATTTCACCCCGCCTTGATATCTTGTATATTCATTGGTGTCTTTGTTGTATTTCCACACCACCTCAAAATTAGGTTCTTCCCAAAAATTAAATTTAATATCGGTAACAAAGCCTCTGCCAGAGGGAGAGGAATCGTCCTTAAATTTCCAAGTTTCAAACTTAATAAATTTTGTCCAGCCTTCTTCAGGATACTTGTTTGGCGCTTCTTTCCACAACGCGGGTGTTCCGGTATATCCCGTGTGTTCTAAAGCCACATCTCTGCTAGTGTCTCGGTAATAGGCAGTGTCGCCTAGCCACATTTGGTCTAGGCTAGCAAGACCTACATCATTTATATGCTGATACGCGTCCGCTTTGGGGTTTGTTTCAGAGTAGTCTTTAGTGCCATCGGGAAATGTTGGCGCGTAAGCTCCGCCCCAATGCGCGTACCAGGAAAAATATTCTGCCGCTAAATCAATAAAATGAACGCGCGCCGACCTAACAGGCCCCGCCTTTTCGGCGTCTGTGGAATGAAAAATAGGCATTAGGCGAGTTATACCTCCTTCGGCAACGGCTTCGTAAACAATGTCCGCCGCAGTAAGACCAGATTGAGGCCTTGCGTCTATGTGATTATTTACCATTATCGCCAACGGACGGCGACTCATAAATTGTTCGTACTCCTCTTTGGTGTGATAAACCCCATTTATTGGGCTTGCAAATTCCTTAACGGCGTTTGGGTTGTTTGTACTGCTTTTGGAGGGTCCTTCCCCCAGAGGACTTTCTATGGAAACATTTTTATTTGCGAAGAACTTTTGGTAAACAAAAAATCCCGTGGCGGATAAAATTGCAATGGTAAAAAATACAGTTATTATTGTTAAAACAATTTTCCTAATTGGTTTTACTGGTGGGGGTTCGCTTATTTCCGCCTCTGGCGCTAAAGTGAACTCGTTTTTGTTTTCCGAAATATTTTTTTCTATTATTTCCATATTTAAAAAACTAACTTTTCTCGGCGTTCTCTAACGCCTTTCTCTCTTCTGATGATAACTCAATTTTATTATCTTTTCCAGAAGAAATTTCTTTGATGTAAGTTCTAGTGGATTCCCTGTTGTGAAGCCCAGAGATGATAAGTCCCTCATTCAACTTATTTAATATAGCCACCGCAAAGGATAAGTTCCCTCCCATAGATTTAAAAGGATTAAATTTAACCACTCCTATTTTTTGAAAAGATTTTTGAGATACTTTTTTAAGCTTTTCTAAATCTTGCGAGATTTGTATTAGGGTGTTTAAGTCCAAAGATTTTGCTATTTTTGAAAGTTTTTTAATTTTTATTAGCAAAAACCCAAAGGTTGCGGTGTTTACAATAAAAAGGATAGATAAGAGAATATAAAGAGTACCTATGTTATCCATTATGTGTATAATATCACAATAGCAAAAAATCCGAAACCAATATCAACTTTCCCAAAAAGGGACTACCCCGATTCGGGGTAGTCCCTTTTTGATACGAGATGTGCTAAAATTTTAATATGAGCAGGAAAAAGGATAAGAATTACCGCAGAAAAATAGAAGCGTTACGGGCGCAGTTGTCGTCCCAGCCTGTGGCGCATAAACCGTCCGTTTCCGTTAAAGGGGACAACATTGTTGCGCAGAGCCCTTTGCCTAAAAATCAATTGGCGGATGCTGATTACACTTCAGTTGCGGTGGTTAAAAAAGAGGTAGTTAAATCGCTTTTGTTGAGTTTAATTTGTTTTTCTATTATTTTTGCTGTTTATATTTTAGGGCGGTAAGTAAGCGCTTCGGATAAATGGTTTTGGGCAATCTCTTTTGAATTTTCCAAGTCCGCTATTGTTCTTGCCACTTTTATGATTCTAAAATACGCTCTTGCTGACAATCCCATTTGAGTTACCGCGTGTCTTAAAGTGTTTAAACATTCGTTATTTAGTTTGCAAAATTCTTTAATTTCTTTGGGTTTCATTTCCGCGTTTCCGGTAATATTTAGATTCTTAAACCTTTTAATTTGAATGTTTTTAGCTTTTTGCGTTTCTTCTCTCATTTGTTTAGATGTTTTGCCATAAACGGCTCTTTCCTCTATTAGCTTATCCGTTTCAACCGCCGGCACATCTATGTGGATATCAATTCTATCCAAAATGGGGCCGGAGATTCTTTTTTGGTAGCGAATTATTTGGTTAGGAAAGCACGAACAGCTTTTTTTGGGGTCTCCCAAAAACCCGCAGGGGCAGGGATTAAAAGCAACAACCAGCATAACGCGACTTGGGAATTTTATGGAGCCGGCGGCTCTGCTTATAGTTATAAAACCATCTTCTATTGGTTGTCGCAGAGCTTCTAAAACATGTCGTGGCAATTCCGCAAATTCATCCAAAAACAAAACACCTCGGTGAGCAAGAGAAATCTCTCCTGGCAAAAGGTTTGACGAACCTCCAACAAGACCCGCGCGGGAGGTGGTGTGATGCGGGCTTCTAAAGGGGCGAGTTTTTATAATGGACAAGTCTGGGCTTAAATTTCCGGAAATGGAATATATTTTGGTAACCTCCAAAGCTTCTTGTGGGGTAGGGTTTGGCAGAATAGAAGGAAGACATCTTGCAAGCATAGTCTTTCCCGCCCCGGGCGGACCTTTCATTGAGATATTATGTCCCCCCGCGCAGGCAACTTGCAAGGCTCGTTTAACATGTTGTTGTCCCCGAACTTCGGAAAAATCAAATTCGTAATGTACCTCTTCGGTTAATAGTTCTTCCAGATTAATGGTTTTAGCGGGATAAATAATCTTTTCGCCGGAAAAATGGTTGCAAATATCCGTAAGCGAGTTTACAGGACGTACAAAAACATCGGACACAATGCTTGCTTCTTTAACATTTAGTTGTGGCAAAAAGATATTGGCAAACTTTCTTTCCTTTGCCATTAAGGCTATGGGCAATACGGAGGAGGTGTGTCTTAGCCCACCGTCAAGGGAAAGTTCTCCTATAAACACATCTTTAGAAGGGTCAAAGAACATTTGCTTGTCGGCTAAAAGTATTCCCACGGCAATAGGAAAATCAAAGGCGGAACCTTTTTTGGGAAGGTCGGCGGGGGCTAAGTTTACGGTAATTCTTTTATCAGGAAACTTAAAACCGCAGTTTTTAATGGCGCTACGAACCCGTTCTTTTGCTTCGTCCACTTCTTTTGAAGCAAGACCTACAATAGAAAAACCGGGGAATCCTTGATGGTCAATAGACACTTCAATTTCAATAGGAAAAGGTTCCAATCCGACCACAGTGCCAGAGGTAATTTTTGCTATAGGCATAATACTATAATAGAAGCTCAAGGCTCAAATGTCAAAATTAAAAAAGAAAGCGGTGGGAACTTTGCTAATTTTCCCACCGCCGTAGCGCGCACAAAATATAAAATAATATCCCTACTCTTTTAGAATAGGATAGCTATCCGTTTCTTGTAAGCGGGTTTCTTCTGCCTCGTCCGTGGGCAGAAGGCGCCCTTCCTTACCTTGTAACCACTCAAGGAGCTTCCTCCAGTTCTCCCTGATAGAGTCCAATAATCTAGTGTCTGCGCTCATATTTTGCGCTAAAGCGAGGTGCTTCTGCCTTCTTGGTGTACGCTCGTCGTTCATTTTATTCTCTCCTCGGCGCGTGGCGCCATAAATTGTGAAGCGGATGTCTTATCCGCTATTTGCTCATTCGCCCAGTTCAATAGGGAAATAATAGCATAAAAATACCCCAAGTGTCAACTATGGGGTCTAAACAGAGGGGTAACTACTCGCAGTCATCAGCACAGCGTCATTGCGATCCGCCCTGGGCGGGGAAGCAATCCCGGTGAGATTGTTTCGTCGTTCGCCTACGGCTCTCTTCTCGCAATGACGAGAATTACCAACTATTCATTTTATTTGACTTATGTGTTAATATATATTTAGAATAATGAGCTTGAGTAACCGCATTAATTATTGGCTTTTATGGGGTTGAAAGACAGAAATGGCTCTACTGCGGGGTGCAATTAGACTAGCTTGCTAGTATCGAAAGCACTACGATGAAGGAACGCCGCCCTTCCAACTCCATAAGAGTTCGTAATTCTTCAAATAGTTTTCGTTCCTTAACCTAAAACAAGTAACAATATAATTCCTATTTTCCGCAAAACCATCGAGGGAAATTTCCTGTGCTACTTCTATGGAACAAAAATAAAGGTCCCCCTTAAGTTTCTTTACTAAACAAAATGCTCCCCTCTTACTAGCTCTATTTTTGTATATCTTATCTGGGTATTTCGTTATAGTATGAACATTTCTTATTATAAAGTCGAATTCTTCTGCGGGTTTTTTGTCGTACAGGTGTTTCAATATTTTTGTGTTTAAATATGCTCTCGAAGAATCTAGACCGCAGACTTTTTTAACCTCATTAGTAAGATTACAAACAAAAACTGTTTCTTCAAATACAGGTTGCTTGGACGCTGTGTTTTTCACACTTCCAGTATAACATTAAAGTTGTCGCAAAGACGAAGCTCCTTTTTTGAATTTCATCCTTTGTAGGTTTTGGGTTTTTTGGTACACTTCATAATAAGGAGGTGATTTTATGAGTATGCACAGCGACCAAAGGGTAGGGGTTTTTGTGGATGTTTCAAATATGTACTACAGCGCCAAAAATTTGTACGGCGCTAAGGTTGATTTTGGAAAGGTTTTGCATTCCGCTGTTTCGGGAAGAAAACTAATCAGAGCTTTTGCCTATGTTATAAAAGCGGATGTTGGGGCGGAAAAAGAGTTTTTTGACGCTTTGGAAAAAAGAGGGTTTGAAGTAAGAACCAAAGATTTGCAAGTCTTTTTTGGCGGGGCTAAAAAGGGTGATTGGGATGTGGGTATTGCTATGGACGCTATCCGTCTTGCCGACAAAGTGGATGTGATAGTTCTTGTTACCGGCGACGGCGATTTTTCAGCTTTGGTAGATTACTTAAAAAACAATAAAGGTTGCAGGGTAGAAGTGGTGGGTTTTGAAAGAACCACTTCATCAATGCTTGTTAGCGCGGCCGACCATTTTGTTAATTTGGAAGATAAACCAAACGACTTTTTGATAAAAAGCAAATGAAAAAATGAAAAAAAAAGCGGAAAGTAAAAATCTTATTAAAAGGGTGTTGTGGGTTTTTTACGCAATTGCCCTTTTTGGGGTGGTAGTGTTTTCTTTGTACCATCTTCTTTTTGCCAAAACGGTTATACCCGGAACGCGTATCAAAAACGCTAATTTAGGAAGGCTTAACTTTTCGCAGACTCTTGTGGCAATTAAAGGGCAAATCCCAAACAATCAAACTCTAAAACTTACTTACGGCGACCAAACTTTTGATATACCTTTGCAAGAAATAGGGCTTAATTATGATATTGAACAAACCGCAAAAACCGCTTTTAAAGTAGGCAGGGACGGGAATTTTTTTGAGAATTTTAAGGCAAAAGTTGCGGGTATTTTTAATCCTATTTATATCAACTATGTTTTTTCTTACGAAGACGAAGCTTTAAACGACAGACTTGATGTTATTGTCAAAAGCGTGGATACCCCGCATAGCGACGCGCGTTTTTCTTTATCCGCAAACGGCGATTTAATAATTATCCCAGAAGAAACGGGCGCGGTGATGGATAAGGAAAGTGTTAAAAGCGAAATTCTAAAAAACATTTCAAACGCCGTTTTTTTAGATTTGTCGGTAAAAACCGATGGTTACCAACCTAAATTAACGCAAGGGGACTTGGAAACGGTTCAAGCAAAAGTGGGGGAGCTTATAAACAACCTCCCGATGTTTGTTTTTGGGGAAAAGTCTTGGAAGATAACCAAAAACGATTTTTTGCTGATGGTTGTTTTTTCCAGAAAAGATGCGCAAGTTGAAATAAGCGCGGATAAAGAAAAGGTCAAAAAATTTGTTATTTCTATAGCCGAGCAAATAAATCGCCCGCCCAAATCGGAAATCTTTAAAGTTGAAGGGGAAAAGGTAGTGGATTTTCGTTTGCCAACGCCGGGGTTTGTTGTTAAAGAGCATCCCGCGGTGGAAATATTTTCTTTGGCATTGCTTGATAGTTTTATGGAAAGGCAGATTGATATTCCGGTGGAGGAGTTTATGCCTTTTTCTCAAGACAACTCGTATGGAATTAAAGAACTTATTGGCGAGGGGGTTTCCACATTTGTGGGGTCTGCCGCGGGAAGAATGTTTAATATTGAGCTTGCGGCAAAAAACTTAAATGGGATTTTAATAGCTCCCGGAGAAATTTTTTCTTTTAATAGCAATGTAGGCCCCATAGATTATGCCCACGGTTTTACTTCAGCGTATATTATAAGCAAAGGACGCACTGTTTTAGGCGAGGGTGGCGGGGTTTGCCAAGTTTCCACAACTTTTTTTAGAGCGGTATTAAATTCGGGCCTGCCTGTGATTTCCAGAACAGCGCACGCGTATAGGGTAAGTTATTATGAGCAGGATATGCCTGTTGGTTTTGACGCTACTGTTTACCAGCCCACGGTGGATTTTAAGTTTAAAAACGATACCCAAAATTATATTTTAGTGCAAAGCGAGTATATCGCGAAAGAAAGCAAACTTTATTTTAGGCTTTATGGAACTAAGGACGGGCGGGTTGTAAAAAGCTTGAACTCAAAAATACTTTCCCAAACCCCGCCTCCCGCTCCTTTATATCAAGACGACCCTTCGCTTCCTAAAGGCGTTACAAAACAGGTGGATTGGTCAGCTTGGGGAGCGGTTGTGGAGCTTAAAAGGGTGGTGGAGAAGAACGGAAAAGTATTATACGAGGATACTTTTATAAGTAATTACCAGCCTTGGAAAGCGGTTTATTTGGTGGGGACGGCGGAATAATAATCTACATTTACTATAGTAATGTTGTTGGAATCTTTGGTAAGGGTTATAGTTATAGTCTCGTTTCCCTTTTTGTAAATTGCCGGGCTTACTAATTTCCACCCGTTTTTAGTTAGCATGTTTTTGTAATAGCTTAATACTGTGGAGGGGGAGTTTGTAGTTTGTTGGGTAATAGATTCGCTATTTTTTAAGATGCTTTGACTCATTATTTGGGAGTTGGGGTATTTTAGGGCGAAGGCTATGGTTTTTTCACCGGCAACGGTTCCTTCGCTTTTAAGGGCAAGGGTTGGTTTGTAGGCTTGAAATTCCAAAAACGCAAGAATTCCAAGGAACAAGGCGATAAAAGGAAAGCTGATAATTAGTATCTTTTGAATAGCAGGTTTCATTCTAGTATAATAGTACCACTTGCCGGCCCCGTCGTCTAGCGGTTAGGACATCGCCTTCTCAAGGCGGGAATCGAGGGTTCGAATCCCTCCGGGGTCACTAAAAATATGCTATACTATATTTATGAATCAAAGCCAGTACAAACAAATCGTTTGGGATTACAATTTAAAACTGAAAGATTTCCAGCAAATTTTGGCGGGTAAGAAAAAAATGGGTTGGCTTAATCAAGAGTGGGCAATTGGACGGGTTCTAGAAAACCTCAACTATTATGAAGCAAGAAAATTAATTTCTCTAAAACAACTCGCGCAGTACTGGCCGAAAGTTAAAAAGCGTATTTATAATAAAACAATTAAAAAAGGCTATGACTTCGTTTTACACCAATACACTTTATCCACTGCAAGATAAAGTTCTAAAGTTAATATCCCCTCTCCAAACCCCGTTTTACTTAACCGGAGGTACTGCCCTCTCTCGCTTTTACTTTAACCACCGCTATTCTGAAGATTTAGACATGTTTGTAAATCAAGATACCCACTTTTCCAAGTATGTTGAAAGGATAATTTCCCAATTAACCCCCCTTAAAATTTTAGTTACCCATCGTTCGGAAAGCTATTTTTCGATAAAAGTGGATAAAATACTCAAAGTTGACTTTGTTAATGATACCGTAGGACATACTGGAAAATTCAAGAGGGTTGCCATTTTTTCCAAAATAGATAGTTTAGAGAACATATTAGCCAATAAAGTTTCGGCTCTAATTAGCCGTGAGGAGCCAAAAGACATTGTTGATTTATGGATTATTGCCAAAAATAAGAAGGTTAATTGGAAAAAAACTTTTTCTAATGTAAACACTAAAACTGTGGGCATTTTCCCTCCCGCAGTTGCTGAAAAAATAAGCGCTTTCCCCGTGGAGGAAATTAACCAAATTAAGTGGGTTAAAAGAGTTCCAGATAAAGAAATATTTAAAGCGGACTTAAACGGAATTGTCCAGCAAATTCTTGCTCTGTAACAATAATCTAGGGTTCGAACATCCCTCCGGGGGCACAAAAAACCTGTGTCCAAAATATGCTATACTATTTTCATAGAGATACATATGAAAGACCAAACCAATATTGGTAACCAAAATACCCAGCAAAACATACAAAATCCGATGAGTCAGACTGTTAAAGCCCCCAAAAAATCAAAAATAAATTACTGGATAATTTACACAGTTCCGCTTTTGTTTATTCTACTAATAGTTGGATTGTGGTTTATTTTAAATTCTAAAAATAGGATACCTTCTGATAAATTACCAGTAACAAATAATAAAAAGCAGGCGGCAGATAAATTAATCCCATCTAGTTACATATTTCAAACGTTTGTCCGAGGTAATGTTTGTGCTTATCGAATTGGGTCTGATCCTAATACAATAGATCCTTTCTGTAAGTATTGGCAAGTTAATCCAATAACTAAAATAATTGACGAATTACCAGTTAACCACCCATATTTCAAACAAATATATGCCGAACAACAAAAAGCATATGAAGGCATTCAGAGAGGGGTATGTACAGATTCAAAAAGCGAAGAGATATGTATAAAAGTAGCAAGCCAGGATAATGATAATAAGTTTTTATACACGATTGATTTTGAAAATAATCTTCCTACTAGCGCATGGATACGAACTGTAGACACGAATAATAAAGAAAAAATTATTGAGGATATTAAAAGTACAGGCTGCGAAGGACAAATTTCGTCTTGGTCTGAAAATTCAGGAGATATCCTTTTTACAACCCAATGGTATAACACACCAAAATCTCAATCTGGAGAAATGCTAAAATCACTGTGTATATATAACTATAAAACCGGTAATGTCATATATAAAAAATTGCTTCCGGTCGACACATACAATCTTCATAAAGACGATATGATAAATGGACGAGTTTATCTTGACAATATAATTATTGATTACAGAAATAACTATGAAGATAATTTACCGGTAATAGAAAATAAAGAGGTAATATACGACGAATACGGAAAATTGTTTCGAAATGGCTTAATACTTGTAAAATCAGAAACACCAGATGCTTTCTATATACAGCAATATGATATAAATACCAAAAAATTATCCTCGCAAACAATTATTTCAAGAGATCATGGAGTTGATGATAATAACCCATCTCAAAGGGACTCCCTCCGATTTGTCACTATATCGAAGGATCGAACTCATATAATATTTGAGCGTATGCCATCCAATAATCGTAATACCACATCAATGTCGTCGTGTTTCTACGATTTTGATCTTTCTTCTTCTAAAATACAAAAGATAGTCTGTAGTTATCAATTTCAAGAGTTATATCCAAATACGGAGCCTTCTAATTTTGATCAATTTATCTATGTCGATTTTTTGGATTGGTACGAAATAGCGAAGGACACTACAATTCCTATAGATGCCGATAAAGACATTATGAAAGAGTGCGAGGATTGTCCTCAATTCAGTCCATTCTACCCGGATTGGTGTAAAAATGGAATTATAGTAGCCCCTAATAAAAACATTAACAGAGAAAAAAACTGTTACTGTTATGGGCCACCAAGTTGTAATTTAAAATAAAATTAAATCGCGGGCGCAAAAAATAACGGAAGCGTTGGCGGGCGGGGACACCGCGCTGGAATAGCGGGTAGCGAAGAAGCGAGCTAAAAACTTGACTTAAAACGAGTTCGAATTTTTTCGAAAACATTCACAAAAATTAAGCCGT
>JAHIUT010000066.1 GCA_018817085.1 Patescibacteria group bacterium
ACATCCGTGCGGATTAAACATATTCCAAGCGGTATTGTTGTAGAATGTCAAACCGAAAGGTATCAAGGAAAAAATCGCGAAATTGCTATGAAACTTTTAAAAAGCAAGTTATATGCGATAGAAGAAGAAAAAATTCAGGCGGAGAAATTAAAAGCGAAGGGAGTTCATAAAACGGCGGGGTGGGGGAACCAAATTCGTTCTTATGTATTGCACCCGTATAAAATGGTTAAAGATTTAAGAACCGAAGTTGAAAGTTCGAATCCCACAGCGGTTTTGGACGGGGAATTGGATATGTTCATTGAATCCGAGCTACGGCAGTTGAATAAATAGGGATAGACCCAAATTGGGATTATAACCTGTACCTCCGCCTTTCTCACAGTCCCACCTTGAAGGTGGGACAGTTATTATCATCTTAGCTGATGAAATTTTTCCACATTTGACTTGCTCGTGGCTTTATATCCCCAACATATTTACTGCCCATTTTTTTGGAATATGGTTTCTGACACTCCGAGGATAATTCTTCAAAGGCCATTTGCGCGATAGGCATTTTGTAATAGAGCAGAATGGGCATATTTGCTGTGTTATGAAGTTCCAGCGTCATTTTAAGAGAATTCCCTGGGTCAAGAAAACCCGCGGTGATATGGATAAGCAAGCCCATTCGACCTATGGAACTTTTCCCTTCCAACCGGCCAACATATTTTGAGGACACTCCCGTTGTTTCATAAATTAAGCCGAGAGCAAACTTACCAGGGTGTAGCACAAAGGGCAGATTCTCATCTATTACGATTTCCTTCATCATGTCGTCCATGGGTTTCTTTGGGTCTATGACACAATTTGATTTTGTGTCAAAAGTTAAAAAATGTTTGTCTAAATGTAAATCAACGGATGCTGGTTGCAGATATTTTTCATCAAACGGACATATGTTTATATCGCCACGAGCAAGCGCTTCTTTTATATTTTTATCTGATAAAATCATATATTTAGGGGCTGAAAATTATTTCCTATAACTAAATGTATTTTAACAATTTTCAAGCCTCTCTACCACCTTGAAGGTAATGGAATAGTCTTGGTTCAGTAGACTAGTCTACTGAACCGCATCCCCCTTCATATTTTGAGGGTTTAATTCCAAGGAGTTTCCTTTGAAGAAGGAGACTCCTTTGTTTATCCCTTGGTGTTTGTGATAACATTTAGTTATGGAATTCAAAAGAAAATACGAACTTATAAAAGAGGCGCAAGGATATCTTGTAAAAGCGCCCCAAGATTTAGCTCACGAGATAACCCACCACTATAGAGTGTGTCTTCTAGCTGTTCGTAAGGAACCCACTTTATTAACCTTATTTCTTCTTTTTGCGCTTTTAGTTCGTTTTTGCTTCCGATGAATTTTACAAGAAATTGATATTTTTTCTGACCTCGCCACCACTTGCCGTGTTTTCTATATCCGTTCTCCCGCGCCTCTTTTGGCCATTCGTATTTGTCTATTTTGGAGCTTTTTGCCAATATTTTAAATTTGTGTGTTCCCAGTTCTTCTTCTAATTCTCTTAGAATACCTATTTCCATACTTTCCCCTTCCTCCAAACCCCCTCCAGAAACATCCCATTGATTTTCCCCATAACTTTTCTTTTGCACGAGTAGAAAATTATTTTGACTGTCAATAACATAGGCGTTTACACCTTTTCTATATGGTAGATTTTTCGTATTCATATATTGCTATTATACACAATTCCTGTTTTAAATTTAAATAAGGATAAATAGGGATAGACCCAGTTTGGGATAGACCCAAATTGGGTCTATCCCTAATTGACCCTAATTGAGGAGGATAAGAAAGGTAAAGTAAAAGGAAATGTGGACGCGGACATTGTTTTACAAGCGATGTTGGACTATAAAAAATACGATAAAGCTGTTGTGATAACTAGCGACGGAGATTTTTATTCGTTGGTAAACCATTTGTATAAAAATAAGAAGTTGGAGATAGTTATAAGTCCTTATAAAAAAACTTGTTCGTCTTTGTTAAAGAAAACGGCTAAAGAGAAAATAGTTTTTATGGGCAACTTACGCAAAAAACTGGAGTACAAAGAAAAACACCGCTAAAGGACGAAACCATTTAGAGGTATTTTTCAATGTGTATTCTGTTTAGATATTAGCAAGAATCTAGTTGTTTTGTCAAGTACACTGCTCAAATTTTTTTAAACAGGGATTTCAAATAGGGATAGCTATCCCTATTTGGGATTAGAACTTATACCTCCGCCATTTCCCCCGTCTTATCTTCTTATCTTATTGAAGGTGGGGTAGGCCATATTAAAACTATTGTTTTCAAATATAAATTTTGCTAAATTAAATATATGCTAACCAAAAGCGATTTAACAAATATCAAGAATATTGTTCTAGAAAACAACGAAAAGTTATCATCAGATATACTTAGCGAAGTTAGACCTGAATTCAACTATATAAAAAAGGATATCAAAAAAATCAAAAATGACCAGAAACTTATTGTGGATTTCTTTGACCACGAATATCTCAAACTTCGGGCTAGAGTTGAGCGAATTGAATCGGTTTTGAGTATTAAACCCTTGCAAAACCTGTGATAATAATTTCATAATTTAAAAATTAGTGTATAATGAAATTATGGAGAAAAGATTTGTCCTCTTAATGGCTTTTTTTAGCATATTATTAGTGTCTCTCGTCCTTTTTAAAGTTTTTTTCTCTTCTAGTAAAAAGGACATCAATCTTGTTAGTTACGATACCACTAATAAAACTGATTCAGAATCAGGATACATTAAACTTCCTTCAGGTTCTTCCGGGATGACTAAATATACTGGAAAAGTGGTTCCTTCAGGCGCGTCTTCATACGAACTTATAGATGCGGATGGAAAATTAGTGGTGGGTCTTACGGCAGATGATGCTAAGCTTACGCTTGCGGAAGGTAGATATGTTGAGGTAACAGGGGTTTTGCAAAAAAACGCAACTGGTGAAAGTGTGTTAAAAGTTGAGGCTGTGGCGTTTAGGTAAATTAATATGATTGTATTTGAAAATGTATCAAAAAAATATCCCGACGGCACAACCGCTTTAGATGAAATCAATTTTGCGATAAAGGGAGGAGAATTCGTTTTTATAACAGGACCAAGCGGGGCGGGAAAAACCTCTTTGCTAAGACTCATTATTAAAGAAGAAGTCCCTACGCAAGGTGAGGTTTTTGTGGACGAAGACCCCGTTAGCAATATAAAATCTAAAGACATACCAAATTTAAGGCGGAAAATCGGTTTCGTTTTTCAGGATTTTAAACTGCTAAATAGCAGAACTGTTTTTGAGAATGTGGCTTTAACTCTTGAAGCTGTTGGGCGGGAAGATAGCAATATTAAGGAATCGGTTATGGAAGTGCTTTCTCTGGTGGGTCTATCCGAAAAAGCTATGTCTTTTCCGGATTTTTTATCCGGCGGGGAAAAGCAAAGGGTTGCCATAGCGCGGGCTCTTGTCCACGAACCAAAAATATTGTTGGCGGACGAGCCTACCGGGATGATTGACCCCGCAACGGGGTGGGAAATTATAAATCTTCTGGATAAAATAAATGGGTGGGGTACTACTGTAGTTGTTGCCACGCACAATTTAGATGTGGTTTCAGCTTTAAATAAAAGAAACATTAAAATTGATAAAGGAAAGTTGTTGAAAGGTAATAAAAATGAATCTTAAGAAAGTTGTAAAAGTAATGCTGACAAATGTAAAACGAAGCGGGTGGTCCACAGCTACTTCGGTTCTTGTGATGACGCTAACTTTTTTTATGGCGAGTCTTTTTATTATCTCGGCGTATATTTCAAATGTGGTTTTAGGGTATCTTGAATCCAAGGCGCAAATCACCGCCTTTTTTAAAGATAGCGCCACGGAGGAAAACATACTTAATTTTAAGTCCGAATTGGAACAAACGAATTTAACGGCGGGGGTAGTTTATGTTTCAAAAGAAGAAGCGTTAAAAATATATATGGGTCAGCATAAAAGCGAGCCCCTGTTATTGGAATCTATTTCCAGCAGTATTTTCCCGGCAAGTTTGGATGTTAGGGCGAAAAATATTAAAGATTTGCCTAATTTAGCGGGGTTGTTGGAGAAAGTGGATGGTGTTGAGGAGGTGGTTTATTATAAAGATGTTATTTCAACATTTCAAAAATGGGCGGATACCATAAAATACGCTGGCGTTTTCTTGATTGGTATATTAGCTCTCATCTCAATTTTAGTAGTGCTGGTTACGGTTAGTTCAGTGATTCATTCCAAAAAAGAAGAGATTGTGGTTATGCGTTTGATTGGCGCGTCTGATTGGTATATTAGAAGCCCGTTTTTAGCGCAAGGTGTTTTTTATGGGGTTAGCGCCGCTTTGCTTTCTACAATATTTATTGTAGTACTTTTGCCTTTTATTTATCCTTATTTTAATAATGTATTTTCTGGTATTCCCATTCCCGCTTTCACTCCGTTTACGGTATTGGCGCTTTTGGGTATTGAAGTTTTGTTTGGGGCATTTCTTGGCGCTTTTGGAAGTATAGTTGCTTTAAGAAAATACTTAAAACTCTAATGAAATTCGCCCGCGTTGTTTTATTCTCCACGGTTTTAACAATTTTATTATTTGCCGTTTTTAATCTAGCGGTTTCGTATGCGGAGGAGTCGGTGTTGCTTGATAAGTACAATAGTATAAGGGAGCAAATTGTTGAAGTGGAGAGAGTAATTGGGGATTTGCTAAATACAGAAAAAAATTTGCAAGTCGAAATAGATTATGTAAATAGTAAAATCGGTTGGGCAGAATTAAAGATCAAAGAATCAGAAGTAAAGATAGCGCAGAAGGAAGAAGAACTTGTGATTTTAAGTAAAGAAGTGGAAGGTTTTGCTGAAAGGATTTACAGAGTTTCGGAAGCGTTGGGGGAACAGGAAAAAATTTTAGAGGGGCGCGTACGCGCTAGATATAAATCGGAAAGGGAAGTTTCTCTTAGTTTATTTATTAGCGCTAACGGTCTTTCGGATGTTATTAATAGGTTAAAGTACCTTCGGGTCGCGCAGGAGCAGGATAATAAACTTTTATTGGAATTTAAAGAGACAAAGCAAAATTTTACTAGTCAGAAAGTTATATTGGAGGATAAAAAAAAGAAAGTAGACGCCCTAAAGTTGGCGGTTGAGCAGGAAAAGAGAAATACAGAATTGTATCAAAGCGAGCTTCAAGAACAGAAAGATAAAAAGGCAAGGCTTCTAGAAGTTACAAAGGGGGATGAGCAAAACTATCAAGAGATGCTAAAAACTTTGCGAGAAGATGAAAAAGCCATTAGAGAAGCTTTGGGTAACGCTCTGTCGGATATTATAGCTGGGAGATTAAGCGGGGAGTATGTATCCAAGGGGGATGTTATAGGGTTACAAGGTAATACTGGGAATGTATATCCAAGACCTAGCGGGGGGTGCCCGACATGCGGGACCCATTTGGATTTTATGATATTCACATGTTTTGAAAATGGGTATATAACTTCGAATTGTGTTGATGACCCAACTGATTACATAGACGGGGAAAATGGTCTTCATAAGCCGATAGATTACAAATATATTACTCAAGAGTTTGGAAATACCCCTTTCGCGCAATCTGGGCAAGCAGGATATCTTTTCCATTTGGGTATAGATTTAGTGGCTTATCATGGCGCGCCTATTTATGCTATTGATGACGGCACAGTTTATTATGGTACGGATAGATATGGGGCTCATTATGCTTTGATAAAACATGATGACGATTTTTGGAGCGCTTATTGGCATATTCAGTAGATAGCCTAAAATAGCGCGTAGGGGCGGGGTTAAAGGGTTCTAGACTGTAAATGAATCTAAAACTTTTTATTAACGCAATAGTTAACAAGTTTTTAGCAGTTTTATTCTTTTTTTGTTTTATTACTGCTCTATCTTTTTCTCCTGCCTACTCTGCAACCAGTCCCGAAGTAGTTGATATAACCCCATCCCTTTTAATAAGAATCACAGAGTTTTATCCTAACCCTCCAGATAATGGGTATGAATGGATAGAGGTGTACAATCCGAGTGATACGGAATTGGACATAACCGGTTGGTATATAGATGATTCCGATGAAACATCCTCCAGGAATCCTTGTCTAGTTACTACTACGATAGTGTCTCCTAGATCCTATATAGCTTTGGATTTTATAGTTAAGGGGGTTTTAAATAATACAGGGGATGAGGTACGGCTTTTAGACTCACAAAAGAAAGTGGTGGCTAGCCTTTCATATAAGAATGTGAAAGCAGATTATTCCATCTCTTTGATTGATGGTGTTTGGGAATTTTCTACGCCCACCAAAGGCGCGGTTAATCCAGTCCAGAGTACCACTTCGGAAGTGGTGCGGGAGGAGGAAGAAGAAATTAATTACCCAGACAATGTAAAAATTACCGAGTTTATGGCTTGCCCTAGTAAAGGTGAGAATGAGTGGGTGGAGATTTATAACGACACCGGCGAAGAATTGGATTTAACAGGCTGGAAAATTGATGATATTGAGGATGGGGGGTCCTCCCCTTGGGTTTTGGATGAGGAAAAGCTGGGAAAGAGTCTTGTGGTTAAAAAAGATTCATATTTTGTTATATCGGGTTTTTCCAACAGGTTTAACAATGTTGGTGGGGATTCCGTCCGTTTGCTTAATCCCAATGGGGATTTGGTGGACGAAACAAGTTA
>JAHIUT010000067.1 GCA_018817085.1 Patescibacteria group bacterium
ATATATTATTTTTTTGTCAACGGATATCCCTACAACAAAAAAGTGATTGAGCAAAGGACTTCTTTGAACACTTTGGATTATTTAAAAAAACTTAAAGAATTCGTTGAATCAAAGGTTACTTCTTTGGTGATTGATGAGGATTTAAATATGTTAATGCCTCTTGCAAAGTTTTCCTCCATAAGAAAATCTTTAAAAAGCGAGGTTTTGAGTTTGCTTAGAGATGAGATTGAACAACTACAAAATTAAAAATTTACTACAAAAACTTAAAAGTTTATTTAATAAGTTAGGGGTCATTATTAAGGACTCTCCCGCCCCTGGGCGGGTGAGTCCTTTGTTAGAATTAGCTTCGGATTTAACTAAGGAGTCTCCTTGTTCCAAGGAAACTCCTTTATCAAAACCAACCGCGAACAAACCTATCGTGGACTCGCTATCTTGCCCATACTGCAACTCACAAAAATATGTTAGGAGAGGAACAAGAATAAAAAAATACGAAAAAGTGCAACTTTATTTATGTCGCGACTGCGGAAAAACTTTTACCCCGCAACCTACCCTTTCGGGAAAACATTACCCGCTAAAAACTATCTTTAGAGCTTTAAGTCTTTATAATTTGGGGTACAGTTTGGAGGAAACTTGTAGGGCAATAAATGTCAAATCTCAAATCTCAAATCTCAAATCCACAGCTCAAATCTCAAAACCGAATACGGAAAAATTCTATTCTTTGCAACCATCAACTTTATCCAGTTGGTTAGATGAGTTTTTGGAATACACAAAATACGCAAGAATGCGAGAATTCGCCAAAAAACTTATGCTTCCAAAAGATACCGTAGTTACCGCAACTTTAGCGCACCAACAGCTTTATCGCTACCGCTTTCATCGCGCTAAATGTCATTTAATGATACAGGAAGAGTACATTCATCGTAGATTCAAACCCTTACAAGAGTTTTTGGAGTTTGTTCCCACCGAATGTCCACACCAATACTTTGCAAACAAAGAATTCTTAAGAGCGTCTGAATCCCCTCTTACTTTCTCTAAAAAACATATGATTGTAAGGTCAAAACAAAATTACGCCACCAAAATGTGCTCTTTTGTACTACAAGGTTCCAAAGACCGCAAACAAAGACATAATGATGTGCAAGATTTCTTTTTATATAATGATTCCGTTACAGTGGCAACCGAAGTGCCGGTTTATTTAACCCGCGAGGATTTGGAACATTTAAAAACACAGCTTGGGTTTGAGTTGTACACAAAATCGGACGGGACGGCGCCAGAAGGCAAGGAAATTTCGGCAGCGGGCGGCCTGCCCCGTTTGATAACGGGGCATATTGACATATTGCAAATAAGAAACGGGCAAATACATATTTTAGATTACAAACCAAACGCCGCCAAAGAACAACCTATTGACCAGCTAACTCTATACGCAATGGGTCTCTCCCGCCTTACAGGACTACGGCTTTTTGAGTTTAAATGCGCTTGGTTTGACGAAGAAAACTATTTTGAATTTTATCCTCTGCATGTTTTGCACAAACCAAGAAAAGCGAGGAGGAGAAAAAAGGTTGAAACTATGGAAGGAACTTATAAAGTTAATAAAGAGTTTGGTAAGGTAAAGTAAAATAATGTCAAATGTAAAAACTCAAATGTCAAATGTTACGAAGTAAGTTCGCTTCGCGAAGTCACAACTAAAATCTTAAATCTAAAAGGCAATTTTTTTATGTTTTAGTTTTAACCTTTGACATGTGGATTTGAGTTTTGAGATTTGAGTTTTGAGATTAAGCTATGTACTACACACCAAAACGACCGGTAAAAAGTTTTCAAGACCTGGAAGTCTATCAAAACCTGCTTTCAGGCAGTGTAAAAATTGCCAAGGCAATAAAGGAAGATGAAGCGCATAATTTAACGAAGGACTCACCCGCCCAAGGGCGGGAGAGTCCTTTTTCGGAAAAGTCAGACGAGTTGATAACAACACCACTTCTTGAAACTGTCCTTTCCCTTCCAAAACAGGTTGCCCGCGCGCACTCAATACGGTTTTCTTACTCTAAAAAAGCTTTGGAAAAACTAGAAGAAGCAATGTATAACTGCAATATGGCCGTTGTTTATTTGGAACAATATCGCGATTTAATGCAAAGCAAAAAAGACGCAGACTTTTTTGAGGAAAATATCAAAAACTATTTAAGAACAAGAGGAAAAATAATGCGATTGCAAAGAAGCTGGGCAAAGTTTGCGAAAGAAAGACAGAGAGAATTGACCTAATTACTAATTTTTTTCAGGCATTTCGCGCAGATTTTAACTTTTACCTTTTTACCATTAATTTCCAAACATTTTACCCGCAAATTGGGATATGTCCGCTTAATAGTTTTAACGGCCGAATGGCTTATTTGGTTCCCTTTTTGGGAACTTTTCCCGCAAAATTGACATTTTCTCATAGTGGTGTCATTCCAGCAAAAGCTGGAATCCAAATATTCCTTCCCTAGATTCCAGCTTTCGCTGGAATGACAGAGTGGATTTAAGTGAGAGTATATCCCATTGACATTAAAAAAGTCAACGGGTAGAATAAAAGTATGGTCAAAAGACCACTGCCTAGGGCGAACGTATAAATGGCCGTAAAGAGCGATTCATCAACGCGATTAGGGATTTCAAATTTTGCGCAACTTTTATTAAGGTCGGCAATGAGAAAACCCACCTCACAGTATGTGAGTCAGCCTGGTCTGCCGTCGCCTTGGGAGGTATTATACGATTTTCAACTAAGGTTTATCCTTTTTTTGTCATCCTGAACTTGATTCAGGATCCAGCCATTCTTTTCTGGATTCCAGCTTTCGCTGGAATGACGGTTTGAATTTACTTCAGTCTCGTAGATTCCTTGTGGGTAGTGGTTTTTCTACAATTTCGGCAATGCTTTTTAATAGCCAGCTTCTCCGTAGTGTTAACTTTGTTTTTCTCCGTTATGTAGTTTGCGCTTTTGCATTTCTCGCAAACCAATTTTAATAAAATTCGCGATGTTCTTGCCATAATTTGAAAATGGTAACATTTTTAAATTCAAAATTCAAGATTTAACAAAGGTTTCTCCTTCTTCAAAGGAGAAACCTTATTCAAATTCAAATCTCCGAGCCGAAGATGGGAATCGAACCCATAACCTCTTTCTTACCAAGAAAGTACTCTGCCATTGAGCCACTTCGGCAATTTTGGCAGGTCTGCCAGGATTTGAACCCGGAATAATGGTTTTGGAGACCATTGTGATGCCATTTCACTACAGACCTATTTTACGAACTCCCCGAGCCTACGGCTCGTAGAGCCGGGGGCTCCCGCTAGCGGTTTTGGAGACCGCTGTTCTGCCACTAAACTACACCCGTATCCTTATGGATTTTGAATCTAACTAAGGAGTCTCCTTGTTCCAAGGAAACTCCTTTAATAAATCCAGAGCCTCTTGGTAGAATCGAACTACCATCGATGGTTTACAAAACCATTGCTTTACCATTAAGCTAAAGAGGCTGTTTACTTCGCTTGCGAAGGTGGAAACTTGTTTCCACACAAAACACTTGCTCTACCACTGAGCTAAGTCGGCAAATCTAATTCTACCTCATCCCCCGCCCTTTAGGCAACAAGTTATTGACATACCCTCGCAAAAGCTAGTAATTTAGAAACACAATGGAAAATATAGAAAAAACCTCAATCTTAACTAACGGAAATGGATATACCTTGCCTAAAAAAGTGGGTGTTGTCCATAGCGAAGTAAAACGAGAATATTTCCCAACCGACGCCCAGTACATTACCGAAAAAGACGCTATCAAAGACGCCAAACTTTTCGGCTCCTATTTGGAAAAATTAGGAGTAACCCCGCTTTTTTACGAAGGCAACGCGCGCTTACCCGAAAAAATCTTTAAAGATAAACCCCAAATGGTTATCAACTTGGTCGGTTCAGTTAAAGGCAGTGAGTATCTTGCCTCCGCTATCCCCGCTATGCTTGAAGCCATAGACATTCCTTACACTGGCGCAGGTATCTTGGGCGAATCCCTCTCCTACAACAAATTTTTAGTCAAAAAACTTATTCAGCAAATTGGCGTGCCAGTCCCCTATTACCAACTTTTTACCACTCACAATGACCTACTGGACCCTACTTTGCGGTTTCCGTTAATATCCAAATTAAACGAAATTCACGGCGGTGTGGAAATTACTAAAGACTGCGTTTCCGAAACCGAAAAGCATTTAAGGAACAGATTAAAATTTTTAATAGAAACTTACCAACAACCAGTTTTAGTGGAAGAATTTATAGCGGGTCGGGAAATTACCGCAATTCTTCTTGAAGGGGGCAACAAAAAAGTGTACCTTGCCGAAAAGGTGTTTGAAGGGGACGAAAAGTACTCATTTGTAACTTTTGAATCGCAATGGGGAGAAGGTAAAAAAGACAATTTTTCTTACCAAAAATACGATGACCCTCTGCTCAAAGATTATGTTAAAAAAACCTTTGATATAACCAAAATGGCAGACTACGCAAAGTTTGATGTAAGACTTGATTTATCGGGCAGATATTTTTTTATAGATGTAAACAGCAACCCCGCTTTTGGACCCAAAGAAACCGGAACGGCGATAGCGGAAATTATGGAACTTTATGGCATAGACTTTTTAGAAGTGCTGAAACGAGTAATGCTAAATACAATGCAAGCGTATTCAAAGTAATCCGCCAGCTGGCGGATTAAATGACAAAATTAAAAATTGACTGATGTTTGTCCTGTCATTCCAGCGCAGGCTGGAATCTAGGAAACAATATCTGGATTCCGTGTCTCCGCACGGAATGACGGTTTTATAAAATCCACCTCAAAATTAAATTTACTGGCGCAAACACTACCTTCTCCACCACCCCCGTAACAATAAGAAAAATCAAAATATAAAGCCCATACTTCTGCGTTTCAAGCCAGTCCCCCGCCAAACGGTTGGGCAAAAAACCTAAAACTACCTTGAACCCGTCAAGCGGTTCAATCGGCAAAAGGTTAAAAAAAGCTAAAATAAGATTTAACTGAACCAACATAAAAACCGCAGAGGACATAACTCCCCCTGGGGAAATTTTGTACACAAAAGAAAGGGCAAGCGCCATAAGCAAGTTTGAAAACGGCCCCGCAAAAGCGATTAAAGCTTGGTCTCGTTTAGGGTTTTTAAGGTTATAGATATTAAAAGGAACAGGTTTCCCCCACCCTATGCCGAAAAATAAAAGGGCCAAAGTTCCAAATTTATCCAAATGCGCCAAAGGGTTTAGGGTTAAACGGCCGCTCATTTTGGCGGTAGAATCCCCAAGTTTATAGGCGGCAAAGCTATGAGAAAACTCGTGGATAGTGATAACAACCGCCAAAAACGGCAAAAGTATTAATCTTAAACTTAGTCCTTCTAAAGTGAACATTGTTAGTATATAATACCAAAATCTATGGTACTTGACTATTTTAGGGAAGTTAAAGTAGAATTACGCAAGGTTTCGTGGCCCACGCGCGCGCAAACCAAAAAATACACCATATTGGTTATTGTGGTTAGTGTTATAGTGGGGATATATTTAACGGGATTGGACTATCTGCTTAGCAAAGTGGTAGGGTTAGTAGTAAGGTAATTTAACAAAGGAGACACCTTTTTCAAAGGAGTCTCCTTGGAACAAGGTGACTCCTTAGTTGAGATTTAAAAAATATGGAAAAAAAAGCGCGCAAACTCCCCAACCGAATAACTTTGAGCGAAAAGCCGCATAAAGACTCCCATTGGTATGTGGTGCATACCCAATCCGGATACGAGTATAAAGTGGCCAACACCTTAAAACAACGGGTTGAAAGTTTGAATCTGCAAAAGGAGATATCTGATATTTTAATCCCAACACAGGAAAAAATCGTAATCTCCGCCGGCAAAAAAAGGAATGTGCAGGAAAGAATTTTTCCCGGTTATGTTTTAATAAAAATGAATATGACCGACGAGAACTGGCTGACGGTGCGTTCCACCGACGGCATTACCGGGTTTGTGGGCATAGGAACAAAACCTTCCGCCGTATCCGAAAAAGAGGTAGAATCGGTTATTAAATTTATGGCTCTTGAAACACCAAAATACGAAGCCAAATTTAATGTTGGCGACGGTATTAAAATGATTGGCGGACCTTTTCAGGATTTTATAGGCACCGTTTCCGAAGTAAATAAAGGACAAGGAAAAGTGCAGGTTTTAGTTTCAATTTTTGGACGCGAAACACCGGTTTGGGTGGATTTTGAGCAAGTCTCGCCTTTATGAAATAAAGGCGAGATCCTGAGCGAATGGTGAGTACTGAGCATAGTCGAAGTATCGAACCAGAGTCGAAGGATATTTTCCCCGTCATTGCGAGCCCGAAGGGCGTGGCAATCTCATTGGGATTGCTTCGTCGCAAAGCTCCTCGCAATGACGAAAGGGGTAGCGGAGAGATCGGTTCAAAATTCATAGGGGTACGGACCCCAAAGAAAAACAGATGGCGAAAACAAAAAAAGTAAAGGCAATCGTAAAACTAAATATCCCTGCGGGCAAAGCCAACCCCGCCCCTCCCGTAGGTCCCGCGCTAGGCCAGCACGGCGTTGCCATTATGGATTTCTGTACCCAGTTTAACGCTAAAACCAAAGATATGGGAGAGTATATAATCCCCGCCGTTATCACTATCTACAAGGATAGAACATTTACTTTTGTAACCAAAACCCCGCCGGCGGCTAACCTTTTATTAAAGAAATTAGGTCTGCAAAAAGGTTCCGCCGCGCCTAATAAAGAAAAAATAGGAACCTTGAAAAAGGCGGATATTGAAGAGATTGCGCAATTAAAAATGAAGGATTTAAGCGCAAGAAGTTTGGAACAAGCGGTAAAAATAATTGAAGGAACAGCTAGAGGGATGGGAATTGAGGTGGGAAAATGATAAGGGACAAAATTCAAATGACAAAATTTTGGATTAAAAAAGGATTCTGCTAAAGCTCGCTTTGACGAGTCCGTTGAGGTTATTATTAACCTAGAACCCGATAAGAAAAACTGTAATAGGAAAAGTTTCGTTTGATGAAAAAGCTCTTGCCGAGAACTACGAAACTATTTTAAAAGCCCTTGAAGGGCAAACCATTAAATCCATTTACCTCAAATCCACTATGGGCAAACTGCACTCTGTGTTATCCTGAACGGACCCTCGTCATTGCGTCGCTTCTTTCAAAAACCTTATCAACTCGGGTTTTAGAATCTTTGCCACTCTATCCAAACTATCCTTTTCCATCAGCGGGTTTAAATCTTGATACAAAACCTTTTCATTCAATTCCGCATTAACAAATTCAATTAAATCCCCCAAATATTTGTGGTAACTACGCGATGTCCTCTCTTCCACAACTTTTTTATTCACAGAGATTCCCTCTATAAAAAATTTATGAATATCGTAAAAATCCCTCCCGGCAATCTTTCCCGTTTTGTTAAACCTACCTTTCGCGGCAACTAGTTTATTCGCAAACATCGTGTCCAAGGTATGTCCGCTACAATACAAACCTAGTTCCGGCAAATAAACCTTTTCATACATATTATATGGACTAACATCATCGTTTATTTCCAACTTCAAAGTATTCCTTTCAGATTGTCTCGCTGGATATTTTAGAAAAAATTGAAGATGCTCCTTACTCTCGTCTTTAATAGTTAAACCAAGCTTTTTAATGATATCATAACAATGCTGTCTTACATTTTGCTTATGCTCTTTATTTGGCAGGTCAAAATCTAAATCTATAGAAAACCTATCAAGAACCCCGCGCAGAGAGGCATAAGTCCCTCCTTTAAATTGTAGTTTCCCTGCTAAATAACCGCTACTCAAAATTTGGGTTAGCAACCTGTACATCTGATTCTTATGCTTCGCATCTTTTGGCTTTGGCGTTATCATAAATACCCCACCTTCTTTGCTATTAACTCCCAATTACTTTTTTCTACGGCTAGCTCATTATCAAAATAGTACTTGGGATTTATATGTAAAGTATCCGCAATGGCTCTATCTACAGTTGCGATAGAATACTTAACATCATCTAATACTCCCTCGCGGTTAGCTAAAAAATTAGACCCAAGATACCTACACAAATATTTTGTCCCCCCTACCTCAAACTCCAAACTCTTTTTGCCTAAAAGCGTAATTTTTTCTAGATTTTGAAAGATCACTCCCTCCTTTTGCAAAACTGTTTCGGAACTTACATAAGACCACGAACCGCAAATAGCGCAACCTACCTCATAAATATGAAGTTTATTCACAGGAACAGTGGAATACAAACCCTTTTGTAAACTATATAGTATCTCTCTTTGCGTATACCTCTTTATTGTTGTTAAAAGAGTATTCCTATTATCAACCTCCCATAACAAAGCAAGGTCAGAAGTTCTGAAAACCCTGCGCTCTTGCTCCAATAATACCTTTTGTTTAGAGGTGTCCCTTTTTATGTACATATATGTACATATTAAATAGTTTGGGGCGATTTGTCAATGGGTTTTGGGTCGGAATACTCGTAAGTTCCGGCAAGACCAAGCTTTACTAAGATAGGAAACTTTAGATATATTCTAAATTTTTGGACCGAAGTTTTTATATCAATCCCAAACTTTTTCTTTACAAAACAAGTTATATCGTAAGCCAAAATCTGCAAATAATCTTTTAGTATATTCCGTTTGAAAACCCTGTTTTGGGACGCGCTTTCACTTATTAACTTTTCCATTACAGCTAAAATTGCTTCCATAAGGTATTTAGATATGCAAATAACAACTTCATTTTTTTAGAACCTTCAATACTCACATACTTTTCAAGCTCCAACATATCCCTTTTATTAATATTAGATAAATTCAACCTTAATTCAAGCACCGATTTTTCGTCCGCCAACATATTTTTTCTAAGGTATAAAAAATCAAACAACGCTTTAGCTTTGGTCGCCTTAAAAATATAAAAACCCTCCGACCTCTCCACATTAAAACCGCAGAAAAGCTCCGTTTTTATTTTGTGATAAAAAAACCTGCCAATTTTATTAGAAAAACTCGCCGTCTTTTTTTTGGTAATTAGGGTAAAATTCACAGGAATTTCAGTCAAGATATTGTAATAGTAAAGAGAATATTCCAAACTCAAGTATGAAGGCAAGTACAAAGTACAAGCCACAAATTCCGTATAGTCGCTAGAAAACCCCGTTTTCATAGTATAAACTCCCTTTTTAAGCCGAGTAACCTTTCCCAAACGCGCATATCGAGAAAGGAGTGTTTTAAGATATGCCTTGTTAGCTTCAACGGACAATAAATCATCTAAAGAAAAAAATGGGAGATTTTCCACTTTGGACAGTATATTCTTAATTTTTGGCTTGTCAACATCGTTCCTCATAATGTACTATAATAGTACACTTTTAGAAATGAGTTTGTCAATCCCTTTCGTCATCCTGAACTTGCCTGCCCGCCCCCGGAGGGATTCAGGATCTAGTCCGGAATGACAAAACAGTTGTCATTGCGAGCGTAGCGAAGCAATCTGGGATTGCTTCGTCGTTCGCTACGCTCTCTTCTCGCAATGACGAAATACCGCCTATTCCACCACCACTTTTCCTTTCATATCAGGATTGAGAGGGTCGGAGTACTCGTAAATTCCCGCTACATCAAATTGCTGACTGTACGATTCTCCCGGTTCAAGATCCTTTAAGCTACCCCATTTTCCGCTTGTTCCTTTAACACTGTGCGCTGTAACACCTGCATTTTTGAAAGTTACTATAAAAGGAGCTGTAACCGTAATTTCCGCCGGCACAAAATTAGCGTCGCTTATTGTTATCACCACGGGTGTAGTGGGCGCCGCATTTTTTGCCGCTTCTTCCATCTGTTGCGCGTACTTCTCGGGTTCGGTTACTATAACTCTTGGGTTGCCCTCTTCGGTTTTTACCGCAGGAGCTGTTGTTTGTTCCTCAACTTTAGCTGGTTTAGCGCCGATTTTGAGCGCGACTAAAGAAATTCCCGCCACCAAGATAAGGGCGCCGAGAACGAAAGATATTAAGATTGGTTTGCTTTTTAGGTCAAAATTCATAAAAATCACCACCCTTCAGATTCAATTTAAAATTCAAATGACAAATGACAAAATTCAATTCAACCCGCCCAAGGCGGGAAAAATTCAAAATTTAAAACTATTTCTTATTTATCGCCCCAAATATAAGGGACAATTCGTGCGCCTCTTGCCACAAACCCTCTATTTCTACAATTTTTTCCGGGGCGATTAGTTTCATCATTCTTAACCAATGTTTTGTCTCTTTCGCCTCTTTCTTACATATACCTATCTTACTCTTAAAATCCCTCTTTGAATCTGCGCCATTAGCTTCCATATAATTCGCGCCTACGCTAGTCCCACTCCTTATTAGTTGATTAATTAAAGGACGGGTAATCTCATCACGAAACAAACTCTTACAAAATTTTATTACATTTTCACCAAACTTTGCAGTTCTTTCTTCTAAATTATATTTTTTATCATTTGAATTTTGAGTTTGATTTGTCATTTGTCATTTAAGCTTTGACATTTGATCCGCCAGCTGGCGGATTACTTATTCCTCCTCTTTCCAATAAATCTTCACTTGCTGAAATTCTTGCGGAATAGTTCCCACCAAATAAAGAGGCGTAAAGTTTACCGTTTCAGAAGGCAGAACATTGTCGTTTGACTTGTACATATTCCTCGTTAGAGAAACTTTGTTTCCGTACAACCCGCCATTGACGATTAAAGCCTTATCTTTTTTATCGCCTTTGCTTTCTATTGTTATTTCTCCGGTTGCGAAAATTATGGCATCTATTTGTTCCGCATTTTTGTCCACCGTAACATCTCCTTTTACATAAATAACCAGCCCTGTGCTGTCTACATCATCAGACTTGATGTCATTGCCTATTGCTAAATCCCCATCGCGGTAAATAACCGCAAAACCCGTTCCTGAAACTTTGTAATTTACCGTGCTGGTTATCTCGTTATCGGACAACTCATAAACCTTGCCAGCTTCCAAATCATTCCATCGGGACAACGCATCGTAACTGCCGCTGAAGATTAAGGACGGAAGAGAAATTGTATGGTTATAACTTTCCACTTTCCAATCATTGGAAGAACCAACACTCCCAGAACCTAAATCAATGCTTGACTTTGCGGAGCATACGCCGCCAAGAGTTTCTATTAAAAAGTTTCCGGACGGAATGGCGTTATAAAGATAGGAGTTGGTATGGACATCGCCGTTGTATGTTTGAAACCACGCGGGAGTTTCCGGTTTTGCAAGCGCCCAATTGTAAGTTGCTGTTTTGCCGTC
>JAHIUT010000068.1 GCA_018817085.1 Patescibacteria group bacterium
TAGGTTATGAAGAATACAGAAACCAAGACACCGGGAGCAGTTCCCGCATTCCCAATATGGATGTTTACAGAGAATGTATGAAAGAAAAAGGCTATTAAGTTAAAACCCCATAGTTTGACTTTTCTCCCAAAAAGTGTTATAGTATATTTCTATGAAAACTATAACAGTAGTTATTCCTTTATATAACGAGGAAAAGAGAATACAAAAAACTATAAAAGCGCTAAACAAATTTGCGTCTCCCAAGGGTTTAACTATTTCAAAAGTAATATTTGTTAATGACGGTAGCACCGATAAAACTGTAAAAATTCTTGAAAACGCAAATTTTAAGTACCCCGCGGAAATATTGTCTTATAAAACCAACAGGGGCAGAGGATTTGCCGTTAAAATGGGGGTTAAAAAGGCTACCACCGATTATATTATGTACATAGACGGGGATTATTCCATTCCTTTGGAGAACTTAAAGTCTTTTAATAAACATATTCAAAAGGGGATAGATTTAATAGTAGGAAGCAAAAAACTGCCAAATACAAAGTGTTTGGTGAAAAGAGGTGTTATAAGAGAATTTATAGGTAGCGGGCACACCTTTATTTTTAACGCTCTTTTAGGTGTTGGGGTAAGCGATTATCAAGGAGGATTTAAAATTTTTACTAGAGAAATAGCTAGGGCAGTGTTTCCTAAATTACGACAAGAAAGATGGGGGCTGGACGCCGAGCTTTTATATGTGGCTAAAGAAATGGGGTACGCGATAAAAGAACTGCCCGTTGTTTGGTCGCATATAAGTACCTCTTCCAAAGTTAATTTGGCAAGAGATGTATTTAGAGCTTTAGCGGATGTTGCAACGATAAGAATAAGCGGGATACTAGGAAAATATAGCCCCGTTTCTTATTCCGAACAATTGGTGCCAAGAATAAGATTTATTCCAATACTTTAAATCTGGTAAAATACCATTATGGAGAAAATTTTGGTTATTTCAACTTATCCGCCAAAAGGTTCGTTATACGGTAATAAATTCAGCGCCGTGGCATCGTACACAAAAAATACTCTTACGCATATGTCCCGCTCGGTTTATTTTACAGTGTTAGCCGATAAGTTAGATAGCTCTGAAAATTACACGGAACAAAATGCGCAAGTTATAAGGTGTTGGAAAAGAAACAGTATAAAAAGTTTTTTTGCTTTATTAAAAAATGTGGCGAAGCGCAAAGAAGCCAAAAAAGTTCTTTTCGCTTTTGAATTCGGAATGTTTGGCGCAAGCAAAGTATTGCTTGGATTTATCCCCGTTTTATTTTTCTTTATTAAGTTATTAGGTAAAAAGATATACCTTGTATCCCACGGGGTGATTTTAAATTTTTCCGATATTAGCGAGCAAATGGGGGTGTTTGAAAGAGGGGTTTTATCAAAGAGTATGGGGGTTTTATTGAAAATCTATTATTTTATTTTAGGACGGATGTCAACAAAAATAATAGTTTTTGAAGAGCATTTGCGTAAATCCTTAATAGGTATCGGAATAGGGGAGAACAAAATATACACTATTCCGCACGGCGTTCACGAGGAAGGGGAAATACCCAGCAAAACCGAGTCCAGAAAAAGGCTTGGAATTGATAAAAACGATTTTATGGTTTTATGTTTTGGATTTTTAATCTGGTATAAGGGGTCGGACTTTATTGTTAACGCTTTTAGAGATAAATTTAAGGAAGAGGGTATAACGCTTATTATGGCGGGGGGAGAGAGCAATGTACACAAAAACGACCCCGTCTACGCGCGATACATATCTAATTTGTATAAAAATGTTGAGGGGCATTCCAATATCGTCCTCACGGGTTTTTTAAAGGAAGAGGATATAAAATATTACTTTTCGGCGTGCGATTTGGTTGTTTTGCCTTACCGCGCTTTTATATCCGCAAGCGGGCCTTTGAGTTTTGCTTTAACATACAAAAAGCCTTTTGTTATATCCCGCAATCTTAAAGAATACGCCAAAACCGCCGATTTTAAGAAGTCCCTATCCGCTGTTGATATGTCCGTTGAGGATATAGTTTTTAATATGGACGAAGATGATTTTCATAAAAAGATAATGGAATTTACGAAAGATAGAAATAAGCGAGTGTCTCTTGAAAATTTATCCAAAGAATTATTTAAAAACAGAAAATGGTCCAAAGTTGGAGAGATGTACAACAAAGTAATTCTGTAAAGTAAAAATATCTTTAAATCTGCTAAAATAGTTCCAATGACCAAATTAAAATTTTCGGATATTTTTTTTCCACTGGCGCTTTTGTTGGTTGTTATTGCAATTTTTATTAGTAACTACGCTCCGGGCACATATCTCACAGGATGGGACAACCTGCATCCTGAATTTGATTTAAAACTTAACTTATCGCGGGGGATTTTTTCGGTTTGGGAAGAATATCAAGGTTTGGGGCTTTTAACAGGGAACGCGCATAGCGCCAATATATTGCACACCCTTTTTATGTATTTTTTGCGCATTTTTGGTACTCCCGTTAATTTAATGAGATATACTTACCATTTTTCTATGCTTTTTACGGGAGTTTTGGGCTTATATTTTTTGCTAAAAAAGGTTAAGTTGGGTAACGCGGTTTCGTTTCTTGGCGCTTTGTTTTATTGCTTGAATTTGGGAACAGCGCAAATTTTTTATACCCCATATATTTCTTTTTCTCATTTTTACGGGTTACTTCCTTGGTTGTTGTATTCTTTGGTTAGGTACGCCAACAACAGCTCAAAAAAGAACCTCCTAGTTTTATTTTTAATAAATGTTCTGGCTGTCCCCGCATTTTATATTCCCACAATCTTTATAGTTTATGTTGTTTGCGTATTGCTTTTTGGATTTGTCGTCCTTGTCAAAAAAACTCGCCTCTTTAAGGTTTTGGGAATTGTTTTCGCTGTAAATTCTTTTTGGCTCTTGTCCTTTTTATATTTTATTTTTAACAATCTATCGGTTAGATACGGAGCGCTTTCTAGTTCAATGAGCTCGGATATTCTTTTTATGGAAAATGTTAAACATGGCAATTTAGCCAATACGCTTTTGCTGAAAGGATTTTGGTTTGGGAATGTGGATTTGCAAATAGAACAGGGGAAGTTTGATTATATGTTGCGTCCGTGGATTGATTATATGCAGAACCCGCCTGTTTTGATTATCGGTTACATTCTATCCGCTATAGTTTTTTTTGGATTTGCCGTTACCTTTATCCGTCTACTATCCAAAAAATATAAAAATAACACTTTTTTAATTGGGTTTGCGGGAATTTTTTTAATATCTTTGTTTTTTCTTTTAAACGAAAATTTTCCTCTAGGCTTTATCTATCACTTTTTAAGGCAGACATTTCCTCTGTTTGCGGAGGTTTTTAGGTTTCCTTTTACCAAATGGGTGGTTCCGGCAGCGCTTGCCTACAGCGTGTTCTTTGCGGTGGGAGTTAGTGTTTTAATAGAAAAGGTTAAGTTTAGGGGGTTGAACCCTCTAAAGGGTTCAACCCCAATGATGATTTTTATTATGTTCATATTGCTAATTGTTTGGATGTTTCCTATATTTAAGGGCAATCTGATTTATACTAATATGAAAGTTAAAATCCCAAACGAATATTTTGAACTTTTTGATTTTTTTAAAACCGTTCCAAAAACAGAACGGATAGCCAATTTTCCGCAGTACACCTTTTGGGGTTGGAATTATTATAAATGGGGGTACCGCGGAAGCGGGTTTTTGTGGTATGGTCTAGAACAACCTATCCTGGATAGAGCGTTTGATGTGTGGAATGTCCAGAATGAAAACTATTACAAAAATGTAAGCTATGCTTTATATTCTGAAAACGCCCAACTTTTTTACGATGTTTTAAATAAGTATCAGATAAATTGGGTTTTGGTGGATACAAATGTTATTCAGCCCGAAGGGGTGTTGGAATCTTTGTATATTTCTAAACTGGAGGCTCTTCTAGAGAACAATCCGAAAATTGTGTTGGCCAAAGATTTAGGTAGCATAAAAGTTTATAAGGTTATGCTTAACTATTTTCCGCAAAATTATTCCTATTTTTCAGGTAAGCGCAATGATTATAATGTTATTCGCGGAGACATATCCGAAATTGATGCTGATATTGCCTCACGCGGTAGGGAGGGGTACACTATAAATTTTGAAAAGCCTCTAAAAACCTCCAAGAAAGAGGTTTTGGAAAAATATTTTAACAATGAGAATTTAATTCCTGTTGAGATATGGGCGGGTATAAAAAACGGGAATTTAGACTTAAAGTTTTCGTATAAAGTTCCTTTATTTGAAGACGGGGAGTTGTCCCTTGTTAAAACGATAAATGTGGGCAGGCAAACCGATTTTATTTTAGCTATAAATTCCTCACAATTTATCCGTTTAAATAATCTAGGTAGCGTTTATAAATCTTATGGCAAAATCCTTATGCCCACAAAGGGGAATACTGCCCTTAACTTATATAACGGCAATGCGGATTATGTAAAAAGGTTTGAGTCCAAGGATTTTATAGACACCGTTTACTCTTGTTCCGCTTCCACGCCCGATTCTAAAGTATCCGCTATTTTGGAAGAAGGCGCGGTTAAGTTGGTTGGGGAAAATTCCGCCCCGTGTTTTCTACTTAAGGAAATTGTGGAGAAAAACGATGAGTATAATTTGATTTCGGTTTCTTATGGTTATAAATCGTTGGCGGAAGAACTTCCAGAGTACTGCTTTTTAACGGATTCTTCCGGGAAATGCCTAAACAATAAATTTGGCAATAGGCCAAGAAGCAGTTTAAGTTGGGATTCTTATACCGATTTTGTGGAGTTTTCAAAGAGTAGTTACTCTGGCGAGGTGTTTTTGGCGTTTGCGTTGGACGCTTACGACGAGGAAAAGACTATTTGGTACAAAGATATACGGCTTACTTTCTACCCGCTCGTTTTTTCGGAGACGGCAAACCCTCTTGAATTTTTGGTATCTGGTTATGGGGAAGGAGATAATTTGGATATGGCTAGCATAAATTTCGGCAAAGACTATTTTGTTTTTGATATAGATGCTAATTCTAACTTACATTCGCAATACGCTAGAAACTGCGACCGTTTCAATTCGCTTTTTGTGGATAAAGAAATTTCTGCGGGAGCTTTAATCTACTATTCCAAGAATGCGGTTAACTGTGAAGATTTTGAGCTTTTGAACCTGCCGCAAGCTGTTGGATATGTTTTTGCGGTGAATTCTCAAAACCTAAAAGGGCTGGCGCTTTCGTTTTGTATCTCAAACACATTGTCTAAAAGATGCGATGTTGTTCAAAAAGCTAATAGTAGCGAGAGTTATCTAGTTCTTCCGGCGATGAGTTCTAGTTTATTTGATTTAGGTTATATTTTTCATTTGGATAACACTTCTATAGGGAATATTGAAACCGCGAACAAACTAAATAATATCTCTGTTTATTATTACCCTTCGCTTTTTATTAAAAGTCTTTTTGAGGGGGAAAGAGTGGGGGACAAGTTTAGCGCAAATACCGCCACGATTATAAATTCTGTAAGGTATAATCCCGCGTTTTATAAACTAACCGCGAAACTTCCAAAGGGAGAGAGTTTTCTTGTATTTGGTCAATCTTATGAGAAAGGCTGGATTATGCTAGATTTTAGAGGGTCCATTTTACCCCACCATTTAGTTAATAGCTGGGCAAATGGGTGGACAATCGGTTGCGATGATTGGAAAGGGGAGGGTGTCTGCGAAAACGATTTTTTTATAATCTTTTGGCCACAGATATTGGAATTTATCGGCTTTGCGATTTTGCTTATTGCCTACCCTGTCATTGCGAGGAACGAGTCGTAGGCGAGAGACGAAGCAATCCCGATGAGATTGCCTTTTCCTTATACTAGAACCCATTTGACTAAGGAGTTTCCTTGTACAAGGAGACTCCTTTGTTTATCCCTTATGCGCCAGCCCGCAAAACCCCGTATCTTATAATACCCCGCGGGCGGTCTGTTGATAACTTAACTATTCCTTACCAAACCCCGCACCCCATAGACTTGACAAGGGTCTTTTTTTCTGGTATACTCTTTCTTAGTATGAAAATTAGTATGTCGTTGAAAACTATTTTAATATCTCTTTTTCTTATTACCGCTATTCAGAAGA
>JAHIUT010000069.1 GCA_018817085.1 Patescibacteria group bacterium
AGAAGAAATAGAAAAAATCAAATCTAGTTAACAACCTTACTATTTCAATTTATTTTCTCTATCTTCGATTTCCTTGCCTTTTTTTGTGGAACTATGGAAGTAAATAAAAAAAGTTTAAAAGATGCTACAGAAATTGCCTCTCTATTTAGTGCATTAGAAAAAGAATTCAATAAAGTTAATAATACAGATAAGGGTAAAATTAGGTAAGGTATATCGTGTAAAGAAAAGGGAGCCAGACAACTTTTTGCGACATTACTATAAAATCAGCAGGTCATAATAAAGGACAATTAGCCCCGAATGCTGAATTTTGGCACTCTGCCACATCGCCTTATTTGTTTAAATAAGTAATCGTTAATTGCAAAACTGTTGCAAACGAAACCCAGAGCAAATATGGAATGTTGGCATAGACGACCCAGCGGAGTTCAGGCTTTGTGTTCCAAACAGTGCGAAGTGCCCAAATGAGTGTACCGAGAACAAGCAAGATATCAATTGTCGCCAAAAGATTATTTTTCAAACCGAATTGCAAAGGCGTGAAAGCAAAGTTGAAAATAAGATTGAGAGCAAAAGGCAAGGCTACAGCCCATGAAATTTGCTTGATAAATATTTTATAAAACACTGTACCAAAAGAAACCGCAATACTCGCATACAAAACCGCCCACACCGGCCCAAAGAGCCAGCTCGGCGGCGCCCAGCCTGGTTTAATTAGTTGTGAATACCAGTTGTATGTGTTCATAATTTTGTAATTTCCCCCCGAATTCTTGCCTTGCCGTAGCTTGAAAAGCGAAGGAGGGTTAGGGCTTTTCAGACTTTAGGCTAGTAGCTCAAATCAGAGAGGAAATAGAGAAAGTGAAGCCTTGTATGGCTATTTCAGGCTAATTTACTTTTTATCAGAACCATCAATAGAACTACGGCTATATTTTAATTCTAGCAATTTTTCTAATAATGGAAAAGTCCTATAAGGCTGTTTAAAACTATCTGATCCCATGTGTCCTTCTCCTTCTCGACAAATAAGTGTTCCACCAGTCTTCTTCCACATATACAAACCTTCTTCTTGGTCAATGGTCCAAGGATCATCTTCAGAGTTAATGTATATCAAGTCTTTCGCAGCTTTTTTAATTTTCTCCCAATTATATTCAGGTTGAAGAATTGGTTGAATTTCTTTATCACCCCTTAGTTTACGAGCAAATCCTGCCACCAATATTGCTTTATGAATAGTAACATTAATATTTTCCAATACACTCAAAACTAATGGTCCTCCTGCTGAATGGCCCATGATAATAGTGTCTTCTGTATATTTTCCCTCAAGAGCAACAGGTAGCCATTTTGAAAGCTCGGGATTGTCTGCATCAGGTAGTTGTGGCACCCACACTTCATAGCCTAACTTTTCAAGAAATACTTTTGTGTTCGGGAACCAATAGGAGTCTGGAGTACAACCTGTGCCATGGAAAATAATTGCGTTTTTCATAGTTTGCCTCCTTTTGCTAACAACTCAATTTCTGAATATAGTTTATCACTCACCTCAATTTCTTCGCTCATAAGTTGTTTAGCTCTCATCTTTTGTGATTTCTCACCAGGGAAGTAAATTTCTTCAACACCTCGAGCTTTAGGAGCTTGTTTCAGTTCATCTATCGCTTTTCTAACATCCCGCTTGAAATCGGCTAGTGGTCTAAATATTTCAGGGTTAATGAGAATGTAAGCTGTACCCCAACCACCTTCAACTGAAAAACCAACTCTAGAACCAGTTAAGGCACCTGCTATCAGTTCAACCATAAACGCCAGTCCTGATCCTTTATGTCCTGCTATTGGTAACAATCCACCATCCATCGCCTCAACAGGATTTGTAGTTGGATTTCCGTCTTTATCTATCGCAACACCTTCTTTAATAGTTTTACCTTCCTGTTTTGCCACCATTAAGTCGCCCCAAGTTATTTGAGAAGAGGCCATATCAAGAACCACAGGAATATCGTCAGTTGGTACACCAATTGTTACTGGATCAGTACCCCACAATTCCTTCTTCGCCCCAAAAGGCACAAGTCCTCCTGGTGAGTTATTAAATCCGATAAAGATCAAATCAGAAAGTGCGGCTTGCCTTGCATATGAACCAATAAATCCTGAACAATATTCAGCGTCTTGTATCCCAACAATACAGATACCTGATTCTTTGGCTTTTTTAGTCGCTATTTCTAATGATTTATAAATTGGAATAAAAGCAGGTTTATGTTTTGCGTTAATAAGAAGGTTTGTAAGGTTATCTTTTACGATTTCAATATCATCATGTAAACTGGATAACTTTCCCGATTCTACATTTCTTTTAATTGCAGGGAGTCTAACAAAACCATGGCTTTTTCTACCTGATAATTCCGCATCTATAAGATTCTTTGTTATCAACTCCGAATCTTCCATTGAAAAACCAACTTTGGCTAATACATCGAGGGAAAGTTGCTTTGCTTGATCTATCTTTATTTTCATAGTTATATTCGTTATTCTACTAAAATTTGCCCTCTTTTACGAGCCATAACCTTAGCAATAGAAGCGCGTAGAATCGCTTTTACCAAGCGTTTGAAGCTAAATTGATGAGTTATACCTGTTCGTAACTAGCGATTGTTTCACTTCTTATTTTATTGAGGCTAAACTTGGTATATTAAGTGCCAACTGGCTCGAACGATGGTATGATTATAGAACAATAGACTGGTCTTCTGAAATCGAATACCCAGAGTTTACAATGAAAGAAATCCAAAAATTCCTGTCTAACTAGTCCCTATCGCCCAATAAATAGTCTTTTTTGTTTCCTTCTATTCAAGACAAACGATCAAAATCTCCATCCTTTAAGCGCTCTTTCATAAACCCGATAGGGTTTGGCGCCGATAAACACCTTACCGTTGATAAAAATGGTCGGTGTCCCATAGATGTGGGTTCTTTGAAGTTCATTCATCTGGTTGTCAACTGCCTTACGAGTAGAAGGATCGGCTACACACTCCCTAATCTCGGCAAGACTATAACCAAC
>JAHIUT010000070.1 GCA_018817085.1 Patescibacteria group bacterium
GGTTTTTGCAAAACATCTTCCAACCTTAAAAGCACGGTCTCGGGGACAATTTTTTTTAGCAACGGATTTCTAAAGTTTGAAACGGACAATTTTTTCTCTAGTACAAATCCGTTTTTCTCCAAAACTTCTTTTACATACGCGGGGTGCAAAAGGATGAATGTTCCAACCTTGTAAGGTTTTTGCGAAAAAAATCCAAAATTTAGACGCGCGGAATTTTTAAGTATATTTAAAAAGTGTATTTTGTTGGCAAATTCAAGAATAAAGACACCATCCTTTTTTATTATTTTTGACACGGACGCTATGGCGCTATTCAAATCCTCCAAATGATGGGCAACGCGAACCATCAAAACACAATCGTACTCAATTAGGGATAGACCCAATTTGGGTCTATCCCTAATTGGTATCTTACCAATCCTAAAGAAAACCTTATCTATAGTAGACTTGTTGATATTATCTCTAGCCTGTTCTAAGAGTTTCTTGGACGGCTCAAACAATATTACCTCCTTAAACCTGCTCTCATAAACAGGAAAAAGCCTGCCAAATCCCGCGCCTATATCTATAATACTATTTCCCTTTTTTGGAAGAAGTTTTTTTAAAGCGATAACTTCGCAGTTATGCTCATAAGAGCGCTTCTTCCAATAAAATTTATAATCATAATTTTTATCGTTATAATTCACACTCATTCAAATAAATAGGGATAGACCCTAGTTGGGTCTATCCCTAATTGCAGAAAATACCTTCTTTCGGTTTGTCTTCTAAATCTTTAAGATAAGATTCTATTTCAGAGTAGTCGGTGGCGTCTAATAAACGGGGGTGTAATACAAGCCATACAGGTCCTTTTTTCTCTAGATAGTTAATAAAAGAACTATATTTGTAATCCTTGGCTTTTTTTGATAATTTTGCCTTTATAGGGTTTAGGTGAATATAGCGTGAAACATATATGAATTGTTCGTCCGTAACCAAAGGAACTGCTCTGTAACCTCCTTGGAGAAGAGCGCCCTGCCTACCATATTTCGTGTTAAAATAGCCGGAATACAATGTTAATACTCTTTTCATAAAACCAGACATTCCATCTCTTTGGATATTTTTCACTAAAAGATGAAAGTGGTTTGGCATCAAACAGTAACCATAAAGTTCCACCTCCCCAGCCACGCTGTTTGCTAGTATGTTCCTTTTACGCCCATTTATAATATGCTCCTCTGTAAAACCAGGAGTTAAGTATTTTTTAAGAAGATAACAAAAAAATACATAATCACTGTGTTCAGAATATAAACTATTCTCATATAAACTGCGACCATACACATGATAATAACTATCTTGTTGTGGCCTGTACACTTTGTTTTTATAGGGCATTTTACTTCCCAATTAGGGATAGACCCAAATTGGGTCTATCCCTAATTGAATAATACTTTCATTAATACCAACTATCTGATAAAATTGCAACTATGAATCTAGGCGCGTTGGCGAAGTGGTAACGCAGGTGTCTGCAAAACATCTATGCGTCGGTTCAATTCCGACACGCGCCTCTATATTTTCGGGCGATTGGTTCCCGCCTGCCATAGCGCGCGAGTAGTTCATTGGTAGAACGCTGTCCTGATAAGACAGAAGTGGATGGTTCGATTCCATCCTCGCGCACAATGGATATAAACAATACTTTAATTAAAAACCTTATAAGTCTAAACCTACCGTCTAGAGATTATGCTGTTTTTGGGAGTGGTCCAATGTTTGCCGCAGGAATAAAGGAACTAGGCCACGACATTGACTTAATTGCACGGGGCAAAGCATGGTCAATAGCAGAGAAGTTAAGTGTTCCTAAAGTAACAATTTCGGGTAACGGCAAAGTTGTTACACTATTTGATGAACGAATAGAAATATTTGACAACTGGACTCCCGGCAGTTGGGACATACACCAATTAATTGATCAAGCAGATATTATAGATGGAATAAAATTCGTTAAGTTAAGCGAAGTACTAAAATGGAAAAAAATATGGCATAGAGAAAAAGATATCGCTCACATAAAACTGATTGAACAGTATCTCGAGAAAATTAAAAATTAAGCATCAGGATATTCGGTTTTAGGATTAAGAGTATCCCTATTACTGCTAAAAGAATCCCGCCTGCAAAACTTGATATCCTCGCGTATTTGCTTTGAATTCCCACCGCTTCTAAAGTTACCATCGCCACCGAAAAAACAATAATATCATCCAGCATAAAAAAGACTATATAAAGAAGAATATACAAATAATAGGTAATTTTTGGCAGATTGTTTAAAGCTAAAATACCCGTATATATAGCCGGAAACCCAGCCGAACAAACAAGCTCCACTAAATTTACCGCCATCGCAAGAAGTATTATCCCCGCCAAAGCTAACACAAACTTTTTACTCTGCGTTATTTTCCGTATCTTCTCAAAAACTTTTTGCCTTTTCTCGTCTTTTGCAGTATCGCAACCCCCATCCCTATCTTTATAAAATTTTCGGATATGATACACTCCAAACATTATCGCGAATACTCCTATTATAGTTCTTATCCACTTAACAAAACCTAAAACCAAAAA